>JBDLTD010000103.1:0-3827 GCA_039799185.1 Actinomycetota bacterium
ATCGACTCCGCCATGTGACCATGGGTTACACCGCATTAAACGCCAAGCGCTCATTGCAATTCCTTTTAAGCCATATGTTTCAATTGCAGTGACTGCATAGTTTGAACATGATGGGTAGTACTTGCACCGTGGTGCAATAGCTGGAGAGATCCATTTTTGATAAAACTTAATAGGGGCCGTTAGAAGAATCTTCATTGTGAGGCCGCACGATCTTTAGATTTGCGGATCAGCTGCGCAACTACGGTTTCAATCTCACTCTTACAGTCAGCATCGGCTGATTTATTGAGTCCGCGGATAACCAACAGTGATCCAGTTGGAAGTTTGGTGTAGTGATCGAAAATGCAGTGACGGATTTTTCGGGCTAAGCGGTGACGAGCAACGGAACTGCCAACGGCTTTGCTAATAATTAATCCTGCGCGGGCAGGTTGATCTAACGCTGTGAGATATAGGTAGCCGACAAAGTTGGTCGATGAGTATCGGATTCCACTCTTTGTTGCGCGGGCGAAATCCCCGCTCTCAGTTAAACGTGCGCTTTTGGCAAGCACAGGAGTCTTACCTTGAGATCCTTAAGCAGAAAGACGTGCGCGGCCTTTTGCACGGCGAGCTGCAAGAACAGCGCGACCTGCGCGTGTGGCCATACGGGCACGGAAACCATGCTTCTTGGCACGACGACGTGTATTTGGTTGGAAGGTGCGCTTTGTCATGTAAAACTCCTAAATAATTAAAAATCTACTGCGGGCCAGAAATACGGGGGAAGCAAGGAGGTAACGGTAGAGGTCTGGGGATAAGCCGGTCAAACTCAGTTCTAGGCTCAGCCCAGATCTAGATTTCTGTGGATAACCAGTTGCTTTTTTTCCCAATCCGCTCTACTTTTACGCCCTCCTCCACAGGTTTATAGCTTTTGGGGGTTATATAAGGGCTCAACCTGGGGTTTAGACCACAGGCTGTGGATAACCCTGTGGATATCAGAGAGGCGCCAAAATGGCTGTTAAAGAGATCGAGTTAACCACTCTCTGGGACCGTGTAATTGAAGAGGTTGCAGTTGATGCACCTCAACATCGAGCATTTTTACAACTTACAAAGCCATTAGGTCTACTTCATAACAATGATCAAACAACTTTATTGGTCGCAGCGCCTAATCTTTTTGCAAAAGATGTTTTAGAGAGCCGTTTGCGCACAGTTGTCTGTGATGTTTTAACTCGCGAACTTGGTGATAAGGCCAGCATCGCGGTAACTGTTGATGAATCCTTGGAATCTGCCGAACCACAAAGCCCAGAAGTTGATATTGAGTTCGTTGCACCCAAGGTTGGAACTGGTCGTGAAGAAGCTCCATCGAAAATTGCTGAGGTTTCACAACTTAACTCTCGCTACATTTTTGAAACTTTCGTTATCGGTGCATCCAATCGTTTTGCTCATGCTGCAGCCGTGGCAGTTGCTGAAGCACCAGCTAAGGCATACAACCCACTCTTTATTTATGGTGAGTCAGGCCTTGGAAAAACCCACTTATTACACGCTATTGGCGCCTATGCAAAAGAGCTCTACGGCAGTGTTCGTGTTCGCTATGTTTCATCAGAAGAGTTCACAAATGACTTTATTAACTCTATTCGTGACGATAAGGCCACAGCTTTCCAGCGCCGGTACCGCGATCTAGATGTTTTGCTTGTTGATGATATTCAGTTCTTAGAAAACAAAGAACGAACACAGGAAGAGTTTTTCCATACATTCAATACTTTGTATAACGCTAACAAGCAGATTGTTATCTCTAGTGATCGCCCACCTAAGCAGTTAACTACTTTGGAAGATCGCCTACGTTCTCGCTTTGAGTGGGGATTGATTACAGATATTCAACCTCCAGAGTTAGAAACTCGTATCGCTATTCTTCGCAAAAAAGCTGCGCAAGATAAGTTGAATGCGCCCGATGATGTTTTGGAATACATTGCTAGCAAGATTTCAACAAATATTCGCGAACTTGAAGGCGCACTTATTCGTGTTACAGCCTTCGCATCCTTAAATCGTCAAAGTGTTGATCTTTCATTAGCTGAAATTGTTTTAAAAGATTTAATTCCTAATGAAAATAACCCAGAGATAACTGGCGCCACGATCATGGCTCAGACCGCTGCTTATTTCTCACTTACTATCGATGATCTTTGTGGAACATCTCGCTCTCGGGTATTAGTAAATGCCCGCCAGATCGCTATGTATTTATGCCGCGAGTTAACCGAACTCTCGCTTCCAAAAATCGGCCAAACATTCGGCGGGCGTGATCACACCACGGTTATGCACGCCGACCGCAAAATCCGTCAACTGATGGCTGAGCGTCGTTCGATCTATAACCAGGTCAACGAACTCACCACCAGAATTAAGCAGCAAGCGAGGTAAGTGCACTAAAAGTGTGAAATGTCCGCTTTGACACTCTTTACCCCCAGTTGGGGATAAGTTGTGGACAACTGTGGAGATCTCATCGTTTTATGTGGATAGGCCCGTTATGGTGCTGTGAAGAGTAGGAAGGGGAAGGGTGTAATCATGGTTTTTGTGCACATCTTTTCCCGCCTTATTCACACCGTCCAGGAATTAAAACGCCGCGGTGAGCAGGGCTTTTCATCTCTATGCACACAAAAGCTGCCTGGTTACTACGACTACCTTTATATATATAAATCTAGATGTGAAACGAACCTTTCACTGAATTGGGGCAGAGCATGAAGTTCATAGTTGAGCAGTCAGCGTTAGTTGATGGCGTTAATTGGGTTTCACGTTCCCTTTCAACTAGACCAATCAAAACCGAGCTCCTTGGAATAGTTATCGATGCAACCGGTGATCAGGTTTATCTTTCTGCTTCTGATTTAGAGACCGCAAGTAAGTCTCACTTTCAAGCAGAGATAAAAGATGCTGGAAAGGTTTTAGTTCCAGGAAAGCTTCTAGCTGAAATCTCTCGCTCTCTTCCAAACAAACCCATTACTTTTGCTTTAGATGGCACTCGCGTATTAGTAACTAGCGGCAGTGCAAAATTTACTTTGCCAACTTTGTCAGTAGATGAATATCCAAACCTTCCGGAATTGCCAGATACAACTGGAACCCTAGCTAGTGATGTTTTTGCAACTGCGGTCTCACAAGTAGCTATTGCTGCAGGGCGCGATGATTCATTGCCAACTTTGACCGGTGTTCACGTTGAAATCAACGAGGAAACCGTGACATTGGCAGCAACAGATAGATATCGCTTGGCGGTGCGTGAAATCCAATGGGATCCAACCACACCTAACGTTTCAACAAGTGCTCTGCTGCGCGCCCGCACAATTGCAGATGCTGCTAAATCCTTAACTGGAACTAAAACAGTTTCAATCTCTTTTGCACCTTCATCTAGCAATGATCGTTTAGCTGGATTTGCTGGCGATGGAAAGACAATGACATCGCGCATGTTGGATGGAACCTTCCCTCCATATCGCCACCTTCTTCCACAAGAAGTCACATCAACGGCGCTCATTGAAGTTGCAACACTTCTAGATTCAGTGCGCCGCGTGGCACTTGTTACAGACAAAACAGTTCCACTTCGCCTGGACTTTAATAACAACACCCTCTCCCTTGAAGCAGGCGCCGGAGAAGAAGCACAAGCGACAGAGGCAATTGAAATCCTTTTAACTGGTGAACCAATCTCAATTGCATTCAACCCTGTTTTTCTAGCTGATGGTTTAACCGCAGTTGGAACAAAGTATGTGCAGATTTCATTCACTGGTCCAAACAAGCCAGCGATCTTGATGGGCAAGAGCGATAAAGATGGCGCACTTGTCGAGAACTATCGTTACTTGTTAATGCCAATGCGTTACGCCTCATAA
>JBDLTD010000104.1:0-4876 GCA_039799185.1 Actinomycetota bacterium
AGTGAAATTAACTCTTCCTCCCCAGAGCAAGAGCTTTTAACCTCGGCTCGCGCATTATTCACATTGCGTGATTCCTTGACGCGAGAGCTCAAAGAGCGCGGTTTATGGGATCTCTTTATTGAGATGGAATTACCTATCGCAGCTCTTTTAGCCAAGATGGAGGCTTTGGGAATTGCTGTTGATAAGAAGGAGTTAGACAAGCTTGCCGCCTACTTTGAGGGTGAAGTTAGTCGTGAAACTAAGGCGGCCCATGAGGCCGTGGGTCATGAATTTAATGTGGCATCGCCTAAGCAGCTCCAAGTTGTTCTCTTTGATGAGCTTAAGCTTCCTAAGACAAAGAAGATTAAGACTGGATATACAACTGATGCTGAGAGTTTGGATTGGTTGCACCAAAAGAGCGGGCATCCAGTGCTTACATCATTGCTGCGTATTCGTGAGACTAAGAAGCTAGGAACAACAGTTGAAGGATTAATTGCAGAGATTGCCAAAGATGGTCGTATTCACACGCACTTTCAACAGACCGTTGCAGCAACTGGACGTTTGTCTTCAACTGGGCCGAATCTACAAAATATTCCGGTTCGCACAGAGGAAGGGCGCACGATTCGAAACTGCTTCACCGCAGGCAAGGGTTATGTTGGCCTGTTAACTGCTGACTACAGTCAGATTGAAATGCGAATCATGGCTCACTTATCCCATGATGAAAAACTGTTAAAAGCTTTTGAATCAGGTGAAGATCTGCATGCAAGAATTGCTGGAGAGATTTTTGGCGTTAAAGCCCATGATGTTGATCCTGAAATGCGCAGGCAGATTAAAGCTATGTCATATGGCTTGGCTTATGGACTTTCTTCTTATGGTCTATCTGCTCAACTTGATATTTCGCCACCAGCAGCCCAAGATTTGATGGATAAATACTTTGAGCGCTTTGGTGGAATTCGAGACTATTTGAAGGTCGTTGTTGAGGATGCTCGCAAAGTTGGTTACACCGAGACAATCATGGGACGCCGTAGATATCTCCCTGATTTAATGCACGATAACCGCCAACGCCGAGAAGTTGCAGAGCGCATGGCGCTGAATGCTCCTATTCAGGGATCGGCCGCTGACATCATTAAATTAGCGATGCTTAAAGTGCAGGCAGCAATTGAAAAAGAGAAACTTGCATCTAGGTTGCTATTGCAGATTCATGATGAGTTGATAGTTGAAGTAGTGAAGGGTGAAGAAGAGAAGATAACTACTTTGGTGAAGCGGGAGATGGGAGCGGCATATCCGCTGCGAGCACCTCTGGATGTGAGTGCTGGATTAGGCCTTACGTGGCACGAAGCTGCAAATAATTACGCCAATCCCAATACACGCTGGCGTGATTGAGAGTGCAATACGTGGTGAAAATTCTTGAGATACATAGCCACCAAAAGCAGAACCTAATGCCATGAAAGATCCTTCAATAGTCCATAGCCATCCGATGGATGAAACTTCAGAACCGAGTGGGCGAACAGCCTCGAGTACTTCCCAATAGAAGACTTGTTGAGCGCCACCTACAAAACCTAAACATGCTCCAACTAATGCAAGACTCCAGCCTGGATACGTAAATGCCAAAGGCAGGGTGAAAACTAACCACAAAATGTAATTTCGCATGAACCACTCAAGCGGACTGAACCGTTTCGAAACTATCCCTGCAGTGATTCCTCCCAGAATACTTGCGATTCCCATCGCTGCCAGAATCCAGGCAGTGCGTGCTGGGACTTTTTCTATTGTTGCGAAGGCAGGAACTGCAACATCGAATACACCCCATCCGAATCCAATGAAAATTGCCTCAATCATTAGAAGCTGCATTGAACGATGTTTCCAAAGAGCTTTCTGTCCAGCCTTTTTCTTTTCAGGAATCCATCCCCGTGAAACGGGATTAATTGCAAGTGAGCTGCCACCTAGTGCCATCATGAATGCGGCAAAAAGGAGAGCTGACTGCGGATGAGAAGAAAGCGAAAGAGTTGTAGCTATAACTGGTCCAATAACTCCAGCAGTATTTATAACCGACGTGTCGATTGCATATGCACTGCGCAGAAGATCTGCTGGAACAATCGCTTTCCATAATGGACGCACAGATAAGTTAATTGGGGGAGCCGATACACCTAAAAGAAAAGCGAGACTTAAAATTGTTGGACGAGTGTGAGCAAAACTCAAAACAATGAGCATCGTGGTGTAACCGGGCACCAAGATACGAAGTGGCCATTTTTGTCCGTATCGATCCATGATGGAGGATCGAACTCCCGCCGAAAGGGAACCAGCAACTGAAGTGACGCCGATAGCTAAACCCGCAAATGCAATTGAGCCGGTTTCATGTTCTGCTTTAAAAAAGACGGACAAGCCGATCATTCCGTAGGCGATTCGCGCCGGGAAAGAGGCCAAAAATAGAGGCACAACTTGCGGCGTCTTGAAGAAATCGATGTAGCGTTTCATTGCACTGGTGAGTCTATCTGCGAGCGTGATTTTCACGCATGGATTTGCTCAAATAGACGCGTAAACCGTACCCTTGCCCTCCAGCCGCGAAAGCGGGAACTACTACTCATCTATCCCTACGGAGCAACTTGACTACAGCACCTGTAATTGCAGTAAATGACATTGGATCAGCTGCCGACTTTCTAGCAGCAATCGAAGGCACAATCAGAAATTTTAATGACGGAGATCTAGTAACAGGAACAATCGTCCAGGTAGGACGCGAAGAAGTTCTTGTAGACATCGGATACAAAACTGAAGGTGTTATTCCTTCACGCGAGCTTTCAATTCGCCACGATGTAGATCCAAACTCACTCGTCAAGGTTGGCGAGACTATTGAAGCTCTTGTTCTTCAAAAAGAAGATAAAGAAGGTCGTTTGATTCTTTCTAAGAAGCGCGCACAGTACGAGCGTGCCTGGGGAGACATCGAAGGCAAGAAAGAGCGCGACGAAGTTGTTATTGGAACAGTTATTGAAGTTGTTAAGGGCGGACTTATCGTCGATATCGGACTACGTGGCTTCTTGCCAGCATCTCTTGTTGAAATGCGCCGTGTTCGCGATCTGACTCCTTACATTGGTAAGCAGGTTGAAGCTCGAATCATCGAACTAGATAAGAACCGCAACAACGTTGTTCTTTCACGTCGTGCATTCCTTGAGCAGACACAATCTGAATCACGCACAACTTTCCTTAATCAGCTACAAAAGGGTCAAGTTCGCACAGGTGTTGTTTCATCAATCGTTAACTTCGGTGCATTCGTTGACCTTGGTGGCGTAGATGGACTTGTTCACGTTTCAGAGCTTTCTTGGAAGCACATCGATCACCCAGGTGAAGTTGTTGAAGTTGGCGATGAAGTAACTGTTGAAGTTCTTGAAGTTGATTTCGAGCGTGAGCGTGTGTCACTTTCACTTAAGGCAACACAAGAAGATCCATGGCAGGCATTTGCTCGCACTCACACAATCAATCAGGTTGTTCCAGGTGTGGTTACAAAGCTTGTTCCATTCGGAGCATTCATTCGTGTACACGAAGGTATTGAAGGCCTAGTTCACATTTCAGAGTTGGCCGAACGCCACGTTGAGATCCCAGAGCAGGTTGTTCAAGTTGATGATGAACTATTCGTAAAGATCATCGACATTGACCTTGAGCGTCGTCGTATTTCACTATCTTTGAAGCAAGCTAATGAAGGACATGAGATTGAGATCGAAGCATTTGATCCAACCCAATACGGAATGGCTGCTCGTTACGATGCTGCAGGAAACTTCATCTATCCAGAAGGTTTTGATTCAGATTCACAAGAGTGGAAGCCAGGATATGAAACACAGCGCGAAGAGTGGGAAAAGCAATACGCCCAAGCGCAAGAGCGTTTCATGGCACACAAGAAGCAGAAGGCAGAAGCTAAGGCTGCCGATGCTGCTGCAACTCCAGCGGAAGAAACTCCTGCTGCTGAGTAGTAATAATTAAGATAAAAGGACTCGACGTAATCGTCGGGTCCTTTTTCTTTTCTAATCGGGTTATCCTTATTCCATGCGCGTAATCGCTTTAACTGGTGGCATTGGCTGCGGTAAGTCACTTGCAGCTGAATATTTTGCTGATCTTGGCGCAATCGTTATTGATGCAGACCAGCTAGCGCGCGCAGCTATAGAGCGCGGTTCATCTGGCTTTGATGAAGTGGTGAGCATCTTTGGAGATTCAATTCTAAAAAATGGGGATATAGATAGGCGTGCTTTGGGGGAGTTAATATTTAAAGACCCCTCGCTAAAAGTGAAGTTAGAAAACATCATTCATCCCTGGATACGCCAAGAGTTTGAAGAGGCTGTTGCCTCTCTCAAAGCGGATGAAACTCTTGTGTATGAGATCCCACTTTTATTTGAAACTGGCGGTCAAGATCGATTCGATATTGTTATAACTGTTGAATCATCAATGGAGAATAGAGTTTCAAGGTTGCGTGCCAGAGGCTTGCACATCTCTGAAATAGAAGCGCGTATCGCTGCCCAGGCAACGAGAGAACAACGGGAATCGGTAGCCGATTTCTTGATTGAAAATGATGGCAGTGAAGATGAATTACTGCGTAAAGTTGAAAATATTTGGGATGGTTTAACTCCTACTTCTAACTAGAATTAGCCAATGCGCCCGGTATCGGATTTACAACGACGAGTTGAGCCATTTGCCGTAATTAGCGATTATGTACCGGCAGGAGATCAGCCTGAAGCGATCGCTGAGATCGCTCGGCGCTTTGAGGCCGGAGAGCAGGATGTTGTTCTACTCGGGCGGGACGCGTCCATGCTCTATATGTAGCTCAAAGAAAACCTTCACCTCTCTTAATAGGCGGTCTGGAGCAATCTCATAACGTCCGATGTGTCGAGTATCTTAAGCGCTCAAAACGGCATCGCCA
>JBDLTD010000105.1:0-3754 GCA_039799185.1 Actinomycetota bacterium
CGGGTGTAGCTCAATGGTAGAGCCCCAGCCTTCCAAGCTGGCCATGCCGGTTCGATCCCGGTCACCCGCTCCACGTATTTATCCGATGGAACCGACCTTAGTTATGAGGGCGGTGCCGTTAAAGGAAAGAATTAAACCTGAGATATTGCTTTTCATATCTGAAACTCGTGCCTTCAATAATGTGCTGGTTGCAGTTGAAGTAATTGTCCCAAAAGCTATGAATTGAATACGCCTTCCTGTGCTTCCATTCACAAAACTAATTCCATCGCTACACATAATTTGCACGTTCATATTTGTTGCTGTGTCTGCTGCTGCAACTTCAAGTTTTATTGAAAGAGTAGTTGGGGGTGTACCTGAAAGCGTGCCATCCAAAATTATTTGGAAAGTGAAAGAGCCCTCTGCTGATGCGACTCCAAAATTTACCCATGGTGTAGATCCTCCTGGAGAATCACTGGCGAGTGTCATTAAGGGAATAGCAACCCACTGCGCATTACTAATCCCCGCAGCACCAGTAGCACCTGTACCACCAGCTGCTCCTGAACTTCCTGTTAATCCCGTATCACCCTTAATCCCTTGTATTCCTTGATCACCTTTAGCTCCAGCTAATCCTGCAGCACCTGCACTTCCATCAACTCCATTTGTTCCTGCAGTGCCAGTGTCGCCTTTAGCTCCTGCAGTTCCATTAGTACCTGCAGCTCCTACTAATCCACTTGCTCCTGTTTCACCTTTAGCACCAGTTGCACCAACTGATCCTGTGGCACCTGTGTAACCAGATGATCCAGTTGCACCTGTTAATCCGGTAGCACCCTTAGCTCCATCAGCACCTTTTGCACCGTCAGCACCTTTAGCTCCATCTATTCCGTTGGTTCCATTTGAGCCACTTAAACCTTGTTCTCCTGTGTTTCCTTTAGCTCCATCTATACCAGCAGCTGGAACTACCATCTCTTTTGTATCAGCAATTCGCAATGTGGTTGCTAACTTCCACACCCCTTTTGTTTTAGGACCATAGAGATTTGCATTTTTTATATCAATATAGAAATCACCATCTATGCCGACATTTTTTAATGGAATTACATTGCCACTTAATATCGTGTTAGGAATTGATTTTGAGGACCGCAATGGTTCTTTAACAACAAGTGATGTCTTACCCGCAGCAAATGCTTGTGGGCTACTGATTAATGTTGCGATCAGCACTAATGCGATGAGATTTATTTTAGTTTTCATGAGAATCCTGGTTTCTAGAGGTCTGGGAAAGTTCTGAGAGATAGTGTGAAACAGGTAACTTTGTGACTAAATAGGGCGCCCCACGGCAGAAGATGAGCGTGGGTGTCAGGTAGCCCCTACAAAAGATAAAAAAACTCACAAAGTGTTCTAAGACTTGCCTACTACTTTATTCAGCATAAGAGAGTTGATTACGGGTAGTCGATGACGAGGGGTCACAGACAGTTCCGCTAGATGAAAGGAAGACATGAAAATGTCATCAAATAGAAAGATAGCTGCAGTAGTTCTAACAACTGTTGCACTATCAGTTGGCACTGTAGGTGTTGCATCTGCAACACAAGCAAAGTCACATGGGAAATCAGTATCAGTTCGCCAAACAACCACTCGCACCACAGTTAACGCCGTTGCTAATCCAATGGCTGGTGGCGCTATGGGTCAAAAGGGTGATCAAGGTGCAGGTTTAGCAACTGTTCTTTCAACACTTGTGAAAGCAGGAACAATTACTCAGGCGCAAGCAGATGCAATTACTACCGCAATCACCGCAGCAAGAACTGCGCATGAAGCAACTGAGGGTACTAATCGCGCTGCTCATCAAACACTGATTGCAACGACAATCGGTAAGAGCACTGCAGAAATTCAAGCTGGTTTAGCTGCTGGTAAATCACTCGGTGTAATTGCCGGTGACAAGCGAGCTGCACTAATCACAGTACTTGTTGCAGATGAGACAAAGAGAATCGATGCAGCAGTAACTGCTGGAAAGATGACGGCTGCACAAGCCACAACATTAAAAGCAGGTTTGACTGCGCAAGTAACTGCGCACGTTGATGCCGTTCGCCCAGCAATGGGTCCAGGCATGGGCAAGGGCGACCATAAGGGTGAACACGGTCCTAATCACTAACTTCTCCATAGTTACATCCTCCTAAGGGTGAAAACCCGCCACATTGATGAGAATGTGGCGGGTTTTCTTTATGCCCACGTTGTTAATGGCAAGATGCTCACATGAAGATTCATATCGGTAGTGATCACGCAGGCCTTGAGTTAAAGAGCGCACTTGTTCAATACCTAGAGTCCAAAGGCCATAAAATCACAGACCACGGACCCCATGAATATGACGCGCTAGATGACTATCCAGATTTCTGTATTCCGGCAGCTGTTGCAACTGTTAAAGATGCTGGCTCACTGGGCATTGTTTTAGGTGGCTCTGGTAATGGTGAACAGATTGCTGCCAACAAAGTTAAGGGCGTGAGAGCGGCTCTAGCGTGGAGCGTTGAAACCGCACAGCTTGCCAAAGAGCACAACAATGCCAATGTTGTTGGTATTGGTGGGCGCATGCATTCAATTGATGAGTGCAAAAAGATTATTGATGCTTTTATTGAAACACCATTTACTAACGATGAGCGTCACGTGCGACGCATCAACAAGATTTCTACTTACGAAAATACATCAAATCAGTAACTTGGTGATCTTTATCGATCCCTTGGCCTTCAAAACGTGTAACCGGGCGTGATTCAGGTTTTTCAATCACTCCCCCAGTAAATAAGGTTGAAGCAGCAAAGACTTCTTCAATACTTACAGCATAAGGAACCCAGTCAGTTGCAATATGGATATAGCCGCCCTTTTTTAACTTTGGGTGAATAAGTTCAAGAAATCCTTCATTAACTATTCGGCGCTTATTATGTTTTTTCTTAGGCCAAGGATCTGGAAAATAAAGATGAATGGCATCGAGGGATTCATCCTCAAACATATGAGGCAAAACGATATGAACATCATCTTCAATAACGCGCAGGTTAGTTAATCCATTCTCCACAATGCGGCCCAAGAGTTTGCCGATTCCTGGTGGGTGCACATCAACGGCGATGTAGATGTTGTTGGGGTGATTTTTGGCGATGATGGCAGTGGCTTCCCCCATACCAAAACCAATCTCCATAATGATTTTCTCACTCGTAGGAAATATCTCTGCGAGATTTACTTTCTTTTCTTCAACAGCAATGCCATAAATAGCCTGCAATTCATTCTTTGCAGCGCGTTGGGCCTGGGTAATGCGAGAGCCTCGGATGCTATAGCTGCGTACCGAAGGGCGTTCCATGTCCTAACTCTGTCATGGTTGGATTGGAACCTACAAAAGCGCCCCATCCATTAAGAGGAGTTACAAGTGCCAGGTCTGAATTTGAGCCGTACTGAAGCCAAAGATCGTGCGGAACATCTTTACGTAAACAGCTATGCAGTCACCTTGGATGTCACCAAGGGCGAAGAAACCTTTTATTCAAAATCAGAGGTTTCATTCACATGCAACAAGCCTGGCTATGCAACCTTTATTGATGCTGTGGGACGCAGTGTTATTAGCGCAACCTTGAATGGCGCAGCAGTTGATGTTTCTGGCTTTGATGGCGAAAGCATTTTCCTCACCAACTTAGCTGCCGATAACGTTCTAGTTATTGAACTCGAAGCTGAGTATTCAAAATCAGGTGAAGGTTTACAGCGCTCAGTAGATCCAGCCGATGGTGAGGTTTATCTGTACTCACAAGGTGAGACC
>JBDLTD010000106.1:0-3721 GCA_039799185.1 Actinomycetota bacterium
AGGTGCTATTGATGATGGACCTGTTGATCCCTGACATCCACCGATCACATTGGGACAAACAACAAAGTATTTATCGGTATCAAATGGCAATCCAGGTCCCACCATAGAAGGCCACCAACCAGGAACATCTGACCAACCAGTCATAGCGTGGTTAACTAAAATCGCATTATCTTTATTTGAGTTTAACTCGCCCCAACTTTGGTAGGCGATTGTTACATCTTCTAATATCTCTCCACTTTCAAGTGGCACATCGCCAATATTGAGAAAGCGTCGATCACCATGTGCATGGGATTCAAGCCATGCGCCGGTGACTAACTCAGACATGTGAACGCTTCCTTCCAATGATGCACAACACCGATTCTGGATATGCCAGTTAAGACATAACAAGTGGAATTGGTGTTCCACGCTTATCGACCGCGTTTTGCTAGTCGATCTGGTCTTCACCCGGAGCACCCCACCGTGGTGGAGGGTTGCCGTCTAGTAAGCCGGGGCTAAACACTAGAACTCGTGACCTGTGCAAACCCTAACAGAGGCAGGTGTTACTCGAAAATCCCCGCAGTGACCTTGGGATGTAGTTCAACGCGCATGGCAGCAAATGCATTGGCGGGCCAGCCTGAACCAAAGACTCTGCGCAGCAAGATTGTTAATGAATAGCCAGGGGCATCTGCGCTAGCGCGATCGAGGGAGCGATAAGCAAGTGGAGTATCAGAGCGCTCATAGGCAAGGGTTGCAAACAATGTGGCAACGGGTGCAACAAAGCCCACAGGGGCAATCTGTAATAAGTAATGCCACATCCGCCAATAGGTTTCAAAGCTCTCACCATTATGGGTGCCAAGTGCAAAATCACGCACTTGAATATCACTCAGGCGCCCAATAACCCTGGCAATTAAATCAGGGTTACTGGCCACGCCATATTTTTCAAACTCTGTCGCTAAATCAATCACTGCCGTTGCACCATCTCGCTGCATAAAGGAAAGGTCAGGACTATCAGGATCAACGCTAAAGCTTGTAACGAGTGCAACAAAGTCTTTATCACTTGCAAGTGGAAGGGAAGCAATTTCTAGCTCTTCATAATCAGTTGTCATTAGGCGCTCATTTCGTAAAAGTTGAGTTAGCAGATACCACGGTGATAACTGCAAAAGATGGGATTTTGATAGTTCCGGTAATAGCCCGTGTTGCACCGTTGTGTTTGAAGTTGCCGTTCCACGTTGCAATTAAGGTGATGGTGTAAGTGCCAGGGCGCTTATAGGTATGAATAACTTTTTGATTGGGATAGGGAGCACCTGGTTCATTGGTTTGAAAAACTTCCCCATCCCCCCACTGCCAAGCAAAACCAGGACGAAGTGCCACATCGATTACTTCACCAATAATGTCCACGCGAGATTGAAAGAGTGTGGGTAGATCACACCAAAAAATAACTGGCACATGCACCAGCGGTTCAAACTCTGGTTGATAGGCAATAGTGGCTGTTGGAACCATTTTGATTAAACGATCACTTAAATTCACGCTGGCAGTTACCACTTTCTTCACCCGAACACGTGGCTTATAGGTGCGCTTAACAACAGGAACAGCTTTAGGTTTGGGAGGAAACCAGAGCGTTGGCTTGGGAGTAGGTGCAACAGCCGTGCGCTTTTTTGCCACCGCCCCGCCATCACCTTTTTTAGCGGTAATGATGATCTGGTTGTTGTGTGTAAAGACATCTACGCAGGCCTCACTTATGCAATCGGCATGTGCAGCAGATGGGGCGGAAAGAGATAAGAAAAGTATGAGAATGAATAAGGGCTTCATGTGCAGGCACGATAAGTGCGTGCTGGGACTAATCCCCGTGCTCGCTGCGCTAACTGTGGATAGTTGTGACACTCTTAGTTCATGAGCGCGCGCGATGGTGATGGATGGATCCAATGCGCCTGCGGCAATAAGCACTGGGGCCTTAATGGGGCAGCTGGAATCCTTTTAGTTCGCGGCACACAAATCCTTTTGCAACATCGCGCCCCTTGGGTTCACAACGGTGACACCTGGGGAATCCCAGGTGGTGCCCGTGATAGTCATGAATCTGTTTTAGAGGCTGCGATACGAGAGGCACAAGAGGAGACAGGAATTGATCCTGTGCACGTCACTCCTATTCAAACTTTTAGCGATGATCATGGCAGCTGGCGCTATGACACCGTCATTGCCTATGCAAACGATGAGTTAGTCGCCCGCGAACTCAACGATGAATCCCATGAAGTGCGCTGGGTGGAGATAGAAAAGGTGGAAGAGTTAACGCTTCACCCTAGTTTTGAAAAATCCTGGCCAACCCTAAAGGGACTCGTTCAGGCGCTTTAGAGAATCCTGCACCACAGCCTTATCTGATGTGCGCCACAGCGGTGGCATTGAATTAAGTAACACACTGCCATATCGCTTTGTAACAATGCGCGAATCTAAAATTGCAACTACTCCCCGATCATCCACAGATCGAATAAGCCGCCCCGTTCCCTGAGCTAACAACAATGCAGCACGTGGCAGTGAAACCTGCATAAATCCACTTCCGCCAGCGGCATCTGCTTGAGAGGCACGCGCCGACATCACCGGCTCATCTGGACGCGGAAATGGAATGCGATCAATTGCAACGAGAATGCAACTATTTCCTGGCACATCAACGCCTTGCCAGAGCGACATGGTGCCAAGAAGAACAGATGTTTCATCCTTTGCAAAGCGGGCAACTAGTGGACCCACTGCATCTCCGCGCTTTTGCGTAATAATCTTGATAGGCAGCTCTGCTAATACTTTGCGCAAGTGCGCATCTGCTGCCTCCACACCACGCCATGAAGAAAACAGGGCCAACGTGCGCCCGCCTGCAGCATCAATGAGCTCACCTAACTCAGTGAGCACTTCAATACTGGGGCCATCTCGGCCAGGTTCTGGCAAGTGCTTGGGCATATATAAAACGCCTTGATTAGCAAAATCAAAAGGTGATCCCACATCTAACATCTGCAGATTTCCTGGATCTAGTTCACCTTCACTGACCTCGGCATTTAAATCCTCTCCCACAATAAAACCAATGCTTTTAGCGAGTGAGTTAAAAGAGTTGCCCACAGTTAATGTGGCAGAGGTGGCAATAACAGGAGTTTGTTTAAGCATGTTCTCGCGCAAGACATCAGAGACTGAGAGAGGCGCTAAGTGCAGAGTGGAAAACGTTGGTTCATACCAGAGCACTAAACCATCACCGAGTTTTAACAAGGTGGCAGCAGTTGTTGATACTTCATTAACGGCGCCTTTCACTCGCGCCCGCTCTGCCATCACATCGGTATCAATAATCTCATCATCGGCAGATAGATACTGCGTAATAGCTTGGGCGCTCTCTCTCACCTTTCGAATCGGTGATTCCAGTGATTGTGGGATCTCCTCAAGACGGCCCTGTGAACCCAGTTCACCGCGCACAGATTCCCCGTAATCAACCATCGATTCATGAAAATCATTAGCCGCTTTATGAAAAGCATCTGCCAGCTTGCCTGGCATGAATTTGCGGGCCATGGCAGCTGCGCGAAGAACTCGACCAGAAGTGAGTTCATCGGTAACAGCCTGGGTTGCTCTATCCATAAACTCATGGGCCTCATCCAAAATAATGCAATCGCGCTCAGGCAAGATTGGATGCAGATCCATAATCTCAATTGCAAGCAGGGTGTGGTTTGTAACAACAACATCAGCAGTTTGAGCTTTGCCTTTAGCTTTAGCTGCAAAG
>JBDLTD010000107.1:0-3719 GCA_039799185.1 Actinomycetota bacterium
GTAAAAATCGACGGAAATTCCGTCACGGTTGAGATTTAGTACACGAGTAGAAGAGAGAAAATAATGAGCGTTCTAGAAATCCGCGGGCTGCAGGTCTCGGTTAATACTGAAAACGGTAGCGTTGAAATTCTCAAAGGTGTTGACCTTACGATTAAGTCTGGTGAGACACATGCAATCATGGGACCTAACGGCTCTGGTAAATCAACTCTTGCTTACTCAATTGCAGGTCATCCTAAGTACACAATCACTGGTGGATCTGTGACCCTAGATGGCGCCGATGTTTTAGATATGACAGTAGATGAGCGCGCTAAGGCAGGCCTGTTCTTAGCGATGCAGTATCCAGTTGAAGTTCCTGGTGTTTCAGTTTCTAACTTCTTGCGCACAGCTGCAACTGCTCTTCGTGGTGAGGCTCCAAAGCTTCGTACATGGGTTGCAGAAGTGAAGGGAGCAATGGAAGCGCTCAACATGGATCCAGCTTTTGCTACGCGCAATGTCAACGAAGGTTTCTCTGGTGGAGAAAAGAAACGCCATGAAATCATGCAGCTTGAGCTACTTAAGCCAAAGATGGCCATCCTTGATGAAACAGATTCAGGTCTAGATGTTGATGCACTACGCATTGTTTCTGAAGGTGTTAATCGCGCAAAGGCGAATAATGACCTTGGGGTATTGCTTATCACTCACTACACGCGTATTTTGAAGTACATCAAGCCAGACTTTGTTCACGTTTTTGCTAATGGCAAAATCGTTGAAGAAGGTGGACCAGATCTAGCAGACAAGCTAGAGGCCAATGGCTACGCAGATTACGTGAGCAAGTAAGGACCTAATGAGTTTTTCTGTTGCAGAGGTACGCAAAGATTTTCCGATCTTCGAACGTACTATTCGCGATGGTAAAAGGCTGGTCTATCTAGATAGCGGGGCAACGGCACAAAAGCCTTGGGTAGTAATTAATGCAGAGAGTGATTTCTACTCTAAGCACAATGCTGCCGTTCATCGTGGTGCGCATCAGCTAGCTGAAGAAGCTACCGATGCCTATGAGGGTGCCCGCGAAATAGTGGCTAAGTTTATTGGTGGGCAAGAAAGTGAAGTTATCTTCACAAAAAGTGCCACTGAATCAATCAACTTAGTTGCCTATGCAATGGGAAATGCCGAACCGGGTAATCGCTTTGCTTTAACTTCAGCTGATTCCATAGTTGTGACTGAGATGGAGCACCAC
Source organism: Actinomycetota bacterium (assembly GCA_039799185.1). GTDB lineage: Bacteria > Actinomycetota > Actinomycetes > Nanopelagicales > Nanopelagicaceae > Planktophila. The sequence continues at coordinate 1,214 of JBDLTD010000107.1, forward strand.
GCGAATCTGATTCCTTGGCAGCAGTTAGCTGCTCGCACAGGCGCACAGCTCAAGTGGTTTAACGTTACGCAGGATTGCCGACTCGATCTTTCAAACATTGATCAGGTTATTACCGCCAATACAAAGGTAGTTGCGGTTACACACCAATCCAATGTTTTGGGAACTATCAACCCATTAGAAGCAATTGTGAAGCGCGCACATGAAGTTGGCGCAGTAGTTGTCCTAGATGCATGCCAGTCGGTTCCACACATGAGTGTGGATGTAGTTGCACTTGGTGTGGATTTCTTAGCTTTTTCTGGACACAAAGCTGTTGGCCCAACGGGTGTGGGAGTTTTGTGGGGCAAAGCCGAACTTCTAGATGAATTACCACCTTTCCTTACCGGTGGATCAATGATTGAAAACGTAACAATGACAACTGCAACATGGGCTCCAGTTCCCCAAAAGTTTGAAGCAGGCGTTCCAAACATGGCTCAGGCTGTGGGTTTAGGTGCGGCATGTAAATATTTGTCTGCGTTAGGTATGGACGCAGTACACGAGCATGAGATTGCGATTACTGGCTATGCACTAGACAAGATGTCAGCTATTGAAGGAATCAGGATTGTTGGGCCATTAGAAAATGTTTCTCGTGGCGCAGTTGTTTCATTCACCCTTGCAGACATTCACCCCCACGACATTGGACAGTATGTTGATAGTCAGGGAGTCGCTGTTCGCACAGGACATCACTGTGCTTGGCCGCTAGCGCGCGCTATGAATGTGCCTGCAACTACCAGAGCATCTTTCTATCTCTACAATGATGAGCGTGATGTTGATGCGTTAGTAGAAGCATTACTTGGTGCTCAGAAGTACTTTGGGAGATTTTAATGGAACTCGATTCGCTCTATCAGGAAGTGATCCTGGATCACTACAAGCACCCTCAGCACAAAGGCCTTAATCCTGTCTATACGGCGCAAGTGAGCCATGTGAACACAAGTTGTGGTGATGAAATCACTTTGAATCTTAATGTTGAAAACAATGTGATTACTTCTATTACTTGGGACGGCCAAGGCTGTTCTATCTCTCAGGCCAGCGTTTCAATGCTCAGCGACCTAGTTACCGATAAAACGTTGGAACAAGCCGATGCGATTGTTAAATCATTTTCAGAGTTAATGGCAAGCAAGGGCACAGCATCTGGAGATCCAGAAGTTCTTGAGGATGCAGTGGTTTTCGCCGGAGTTTCAAAGTTTCCAGGTCGTGTAAAGTGTGCGCTGCTTGGTTGGATGGCCTTTAAAGATGCAGCAATTCAGTCACAGGGAGAAAAAAAATGACAACTAGCGTTGAAGATGTAACTGAGGCAATGAAGGATGTTGTCGACCCAGAATTGGGAATCAATGTTGTTGATTTAGGTTTAATTTATGATGTGATGGTTGATGAAGCCAACATTGCTATTTTGAATATGACTCTGACTTCAGCTGCATGTCCGCTCCAAGATGTGATCGAGGATCAAACTCGTTCAGCGCTGGCAGGAATGACTACTGATGTAAAAATTAACTGGGTTTGGATGCCACCTTGGGGCCCAGACAAGATCTCTGATGATGGAAGAGATCAGCTTCGCGCTCTCGGTTTTACTGTCTGAGGCATAACTCAATAAGGTAGTCACATGTCAATGCATGCGGCTTGGATGACCCACAGATCGATGACCGCAGACCCATCGGTCAAGCAACAAAAACTCAAGGCCGGTACCGTAAAGCGAATCTTCACATTCGCAAAACCTTATCGACTCAGTATCTGGATTTTTCTATTCACTGTAGTTATTGATGCCGCCTTAATTGTTGCCACACCTTTGCTTCTGCGACAGCTCATCGATAAAGGTGTTATCCCAAAAGATGGTGCATTAGTAACTCGTTTAGCCATTTTTGTTGGATTACTTGCAATTGCTGATGCAGCCATGAGCATGCTGGGTAGATATTTCTCATCACGCATTGGCGAAGGTCTTATTTATGATCTGCGTTCACTAGTTTTTGGACATGTTCAAAGACAATCAATAGCTTTCTTTACTCGCACACAAACAGGTGCACTTATTTCTAGAATTAACTCAGATGTCATGGGTGCTCAGCAAGCCTTTACTGCCACTTTGTCGGGTCTTGTTAGCAATGTGGTGAGCTTGGTTCTCGTTGGCGTGACCATGATGATTTTGTCATGGCAGATCACGATATTTTCACTTTTGCTGTTGCCAGTGTTTTTGATCCCAACTAAGTGGGTTGGGCGAAAGCTACAAGAGCTCACCCGTGATTCCTTTAATACCAATGCTGAAATGTCGAGCACAATGACCGAGCGCTTTAATGTCTCTGGAGCAATGCTCGTAGCACTCTATGGGGAACCCGACAGAGAGCGCGAATACTTTAGATCTAGAGCTCGCAAGGTTGCAGACATTGGAATCAAAATGGCGATGCTCAACCGTTTATTCTTTATAGCCCTGACCAGCGTTGCAGCAATCGCTACAGCATTCGCCTATGGAATTGGTGGTCAT
>JBDLTD010000108.1:0-3718 GCA_039799185.1 Actinomycetota bacterium
CATCCAGATCGAGTCGGTGCTATCTGCACTATCGGTTCATCAGCTGTTGCAACAGGAGATCAGATTGGCACAGCATCTATTCAAATCAGAGCGATTAAGAGTGATCCGCATTTCAATAGCGGTGACTACTACGAGCAAGAGCGAGGTCCGATTGAAGGAATGGGAATAGCTCGTCGTATTGCCCACCTGACCTATAGAACCGAAGCTGAGATGGACATTCGCTTTGGTAGAGAACTCCAAGGAGATGACACCGGGCGCTATGCCGTGGAGTCATATTTAGATCATCAGGCCAATAAGTTGGCCCAGCGCTTTGATGCCAATACCTACATAGCCCTGACAGAGGCGATGAATAGCCATGACATAGGCCGTGAGCGGGGCGGAGTAGTTGCAGCCCTTGAATCGATCACAATTCCGGTGGTGGCTGTCTCTATCGACACCGATCGCCTCTTTCCCGTGCGATTACAGGCTGAGATAGCCGACTTTGCTCCTCACGCAGCCCCATTGGTGAGGATTTCATCGCCATTTGGCCACGATGGCTTCCTGGTGGAAGTCGAATCTGTGGGAGATGTGATTAGACAGGCACTGGATTTAGCTAAATAAGGGTCGAATTATCGCTTTTGGATGTGCATTTACCCCTGTGGACAAATTATAATATAGCCATCGCATCAGCGCGCTCGCTGAGAAAACCAAAGGATAATTGTGGCTGTATTTAGTGCGCTCAAAAACAAGGTGTTAAAGAAAGCTGTTGCAAAAAAAGCTGCACCTGCAAAGAAATCCGCTGCGAAAAAAGCAGCTCCTGCTAAAAAGAGCGCGCCAGTAAAGAAAGCGGCTGCAAAAAAGAGCGCACCTGCCAAAAAAGTAGCTGCTAAAAAGGCGGCGCCAGTTAAAAAGGCTGCCCCTGCGAAAAAGGTTGCACCTGCAAAGATTGCATTAAAGAAAGATTTAACGGCAAAAGATGTTCAAGCAATTGTTGATGCTAAAACAGCCGTATTGCGCCAGCATGAAGTTCTAGCAGAGCTAGAAAAGCGCGGTGTTACATCGATTAACCGCATTCCTAAAAAGACCGATAAAGATTTAGTAGATGAAGCCCGTGCGCTAGCAACTGAGGTTCCAGTAATTGTTGAAAAACTTCGCAAAGCTGGCCTAGGTGCACCTTCACGTATTTTGAAAAAGAGCGACTACGCACTTATTGAGCCAAAGGTTGCCCCAGTTGTTGCGCCAAAGATTGATGCTAAGACTGGAAAAGCAGTCAAGGTGAAGATCGATGGCGAAGAAGTTGAGCTAGAAGAAGTAGAGCTAGAAGATGTTGAGGTTTTGATTAAGGAAGCTGTCGAAATTATCGATGGTGAAGAAGAAGATAAGAGCAACCAACCACGCGTTGTTAACTTAGCTGAAGATACTTCTGGAAATGAAGAAAATGCCTTCACATTAAAGGCCTCTGAAGAAGATGACGCACCTGCACAGACAGTTATGACCGCTGGTGCTACAGCTGATCCTGTGAAGGATTACCTTAAGCAGATTGGCCGCGTTGCACTTCTTAACGCAGAGCTTGAAGTAGAGCTTGCTACACGCGTAGAAGCAGGTCTTTTTGCTGAAGCAAAGATTAAAGATGAGAAGAAGATGGAAAAGAAGTTAAAGCGCGAACTTGAGTGGCTTGTTGAAGATGGAAAGCGCGCAAAGAATCACTTGTTAGAGGCAAACCTTCGTCTCGTTGTTTCACTAGCAAAGCGCTACACCGGTCGTGGAATGCTTTTCCTTGACCTTATTCAAGAAGGTAACTTAGGTTTGATTCGAGCCGTTGAGAAGTTCGACTACACAAAGGGCTATAAGTTCTCAACATATGCCACATGGTGGATCCGCCAGGCGATTACCCGTGCAATGGCTGACCAGGCCCGCACAATCCGTATCCCTGTGCACATGGTGGAAGTTATTAATAAGTTGGCACGTGTTCAGCGCCAGATGCTTCAAGATCTTGGTCGCGAACCGACCCCAGAAGAGTTAGCTAAAGAGCTTGATATGACACCTGAAAAGGTTGTCGAAGTTCAAAAGTATGGCCGTGAACCTATTTCACTTCACACACCACTAGGTGAAGAAGGCGATAGCGAGTTCGGTGATTTGATTGAAGACTCTGAGGCTGTTGTTCCAGCTGATGCGGTTTCATTCACATTGCTACAAGAGCAGTTGCACTCCGTTCTAGATACGCTCTCAGAGCGCGAAGCTGGAGTAGTTGCAATGCGATTTGGTTTAACTGATGGTCAACCTAAGACTTTGGATGAAATTGGAAAAGTCTATGGCGTTACACGTGAGCGTATTCGCCAGATTGAATCCAAGACAATGTCAAAGCTTCGTCACCCATCACGCAGCCAGGTCTTGCGCGACTACCTCGACTAAATCATGACTAACGCACGCATCTTTATTAACCCTGAGAGTGGTTCAATTAAGATTATTGGCGCAGTTGATTTTGTTGACCGCGAAGGAAACATTCTTGAAACTAAAGAGAATGTGAAGTTTTGTGGCTGCGGGTTATCAAAGGACAAACCAAACTGCGATGGGTCACACAGAGATAAAGCTAAGAAAGATTAAATAGCTGGAGTCTCGACGAGCTTTTCGCTCTCATCGATGATCTTTGCAGCAACGGTCTTTAGCTTTTCGGCATATTCCTTGCCATGGTGGGCACAGAACATCAGTTCTCCGCCGTTTAAAAGCACAGCGCGAACATAAGCCTGGGCGCCGCATCGATCGCAACGGTCAAGGGCGTTAAGAGGTACTGATTGGAGCATCAATTGTTCTGACATATCTCTCTCCGTTCGTGCGTTGTGTCTTACTTCCTATGGAACATCAAACCATGTCTGGATATTCCCCGCTCGTTATAATTAAATTATTTTCGTTAAAATGATGTTAATTTCCTGAGTAATTATCGATATTTCCAGTATCTGAGACGCAATCGGCGCGCTTACGGGTGATACGGGGTAGTGGGCGATAACCTTTCGCCCCGTGGCCGAAAAAGATATTGCGACAAATGTGCAGGATAGCTATACCGCAAAAGATCTAGCGGTTTTAGAGGGCCTCGATGCCGTTCGCAAGCGCCCAGGTATGTATATCGGCTCCACAGATTCACGTGGCCTCATGCACTGCTTGTGGGAAATCATTGATAACTCAGTAGATGAATCTTTGGCCGGACATTGTAAGAAAATTGAAATTAATCTTGAATCAGATGGCTCGGTGGAAGTCCATGATGATGGTCGCGGAATTCCTGTTGATAAAGAACCTAAGACTGGTTTAACTGGTGTTGAAGTTGTTCTCACTAAATTGCACGCAGGTGGAAAATTCGGTGGTGGTTCATATGCTGCATCCGGTGGTCTGCACGGTGTTGGTGCGTCCGTTGTGAACGCACTTGCATCTCGCCTTGATGCTGAAGTTGATCGCGATGGCAAGATTTACTGGATGTCTTTTAAGCGCGGTGTCGCCGGAATATTCGATGGTGATGGACCCAAGGCAGATTTCTGCACGGTGAAGACGAATGATGCTGCGCTTGTGAGGGATTTATTATTTGATGTTGTTGATGGATTTCACGAGACGAAGGTAAATCACACCTTGAACATTCCCAGTCGTAAATCCTGCATCTCCACCATCAACATACGCTGTAATTTTAGTTACCGCACATGTCTGTGCAGTTGAGAATGGCCCAACTACTGATTTATAGTCAAGCCACGTGGCT
>JBDLTD010000109.1:0-3589 GCA_039799185.1 Actinomycetota bacterium
GCTCAGCGCGATCGTTAGCAACACCAACCACTAAGCGATTAGGTGTGAGTGTGTCTTCAACTGCGAAACCTTCACGTAAGAACTCTGGATTCCAGGCTAGGTCTGCTTGTGGCGCTGTTTTTGCGAGTTCATCTCGAAGTGATTGCGCAGTTCCAACTGGAACAGTTGATTTTCCGACTACCAAAGAACCATCTTTCAAATACGGTGCAATCTCAGCAACTGCAGAACGCACGTAAGTCAGATCGGCGGCAAGACCATCTTTACTCTGTGGAGTTCCAACGCAAACAAAGTGAATGTCAGCATCTTTGACTGCAGAAAAATCTGTCGTGAATGAGAGGCGACCTGTCTTCATTTCTTGTGCAAGCAAGGTGTCTAGGCCTGGTTCATAGAAAGGAAGTTCGCCATTTTGAAGCATCGCCACTTTATTGGGATCTGTATCAATGCCAATAACGGTAAAGCCAAGAGAGGACATGCATGCGGCATGTGTTGCGCCTAGATAGCCGCATCCAACTACTGAAAGAGTCAATGTCATGGGCGCGAGTTTACTTCAGTGCTCCGCAAGGATTTTCATCAGCGGTACGAGTCTTAAATTTATCAATCACAGTTGGTGATGCTGACGCGCTGGATGATGCTGATGGTGATGGGGTTACCTCATCAACTAACGGCAAATCTTCACGTAAACGGTTAAATAGATCAGGTGCTAGCACAGAATCCCAGGTCACAACTGATCCAAGTCCAGGTACACGAGCATTTGCATTACCCAAAGGAATTGTCAGAGTGCGAACTTTACTTGGGGAGAGATTCTTGAGTTGTTTAGCCAGAACAATCAAGTCATTTCGATTGAGCTCTGAATCTGTTCGAACCGTTGCAATAGTTGCATTGAAGAAATTAACTAACTTAATTGGATTGAGAAGAACTCCAGTACTAGTCACTTTTCTCAGCACGGCACTCATGAACTGCTGTTGACGTTGCATGCGTCCAAGATCGCCCATGCCATCAAAGTCACGCGTGCGAACGTACTTGAGTGATTCAATTCCATCAAGAGTATGAATACCGGCTTTTAGAACAAGGTGACTGTTTGGATCATCAATATCGCGCTTTGTACAAACATCAATTCCGCCTAAAGCATCAACCATTCCTGCGAAACCAGCGAAGCCGATTTCAACATAGTGATCAATTTTTATATTAGTTTCTTGTTCAATAGTTTGAATTAATAGTGGAGCGCCACCCCAAGCAAAAGCAGCGTTAATTTTTCCTTTTGCTGCAGGAACAATCTTTTCTTTATTGAGGGAAGAAGGATGTTCTGGAATAGTCACAAGAGAATCTCGTGGAATAGAGATAATTGTTGCTTTGTCACGAGATTTACTAATGTGAACAAGAAGCATGGTGTCTGATCGAGCACCTGCTGCGGCCTTTGTAGTTCCTACTCGTAATAACTTTGATTGTTCTCTCGTTAAACCTTCGCGTGTATCTGAACCCACCAATAAGTAATTGAGTGCAGAGCTTGGCTTATCTGGGCGGTTATCGAGTGAGCCAAATACATCAATGCGGTTAATTGCTCCGCTTACTTGGCCTAACCCCAACCAAGAAAATGCGGAGACAGCGACGACGGCAAGGGATAGGGAAGTAATAATGCGTATTGGTCGCGTCGCTTTCACCGTGTAAGAGTACTTGGACGATACGGTGTGGGGGTTATGACGACATCAGCAAATGAGTTATATGGCTCACCGGAGCCCAAAATCTCAGTCATCCTGCCGGTTCTCAACGAATCAAAATATTTAGAAGTGGCTGTGAAGGCTGTTCTTGATCAGGATTTTGGCGGCGAGATTGAAATTATTTTAGCCATTGGGCCTTCCAACGATGGAACAGAAGTAATTGCTCACTCATTAGCTAAAGCAGATTCTCGTGTTGTGGTTGTTTCAAATCCAACAGGACGCACTGCTGCAGGTCTTAATCTGGCAGTTGCTGCAAGTAGATACTCAATCATTGTGCGAGTAGATGGCCACTCTAGAATTCCAAGCAATTACCTATCCCTAGCTTTTGAAATCTTGAAAGAAACTGGCGCTGTCAATGTTGGCGGGATTATGGCTGCAGAAGGCCACACTGTTTTTGAGAGAGGTGTTGCACGAGCTATGCGCAGTCCATTAGGTGTTGGTTCATCTCGTTTTCACACAGGTGGTGGCGCAGCATCGGTGGATACGGTGTATCTAGGAGCATTTCGAAAGCAAGCTTTGATTGCAGTTGGTGGCTTTGATGAAAGATTTACACGTGCCCAGGATTGGGAGTTAAATTTTCGGTTGCGTGCAGTTGGTGGAAATATTTATTTTGATCCTCGATTAGTTGTTACCTACCGCCCACGATCAACAGTCAAAGCACTTGCGAAACAGTATTTTGAATATGGTCGTTGGCGCCGAGTTGTATCACGCAGACATGAAGGAACAATCAACTACAGATATCTTGCACCACCATTTACTGTAATTGGGGTTGTATCTTCATTGATCCTTGGTGCGAGCGTTTCACCCATTCTCTTCTTGCCAGCACTGACATATGCATTATTCATTCTCATTGCATCGGCAAGAATTGGTAAATCACTCGGTGAGTTTGTCTCACTGCCACTTATCTTGCTGACAATGCATATGACATGGGGTATTGGCTTTCTAACTTCGCCAAAGTCGTTAGCGCCTGCGGTAACCTTACGACCGTGAGCACTCCAACGCAGGTCTATGAGCCATTTCGCGCTGGCCTGCCACCACTGAGGAAATACTGGAAGTCTCTCTGGTCACGCCGGACATTTATATCTGAATATTCACGTTCAGAACTTCGGGAACAGCATTTTGGTTCAGCATTCGGTCAGCTATGGCTTGTGCTAAATCCTTTGTTGTTATCCGCAGTTTATTTCCTATTAATTGTAATTATTAGTGGATCATCGAATAGCACCCGATATGCGCACCTGACTGCAACGCTTTTCCTTTTCTACCTAGTAGCTAACTCACTAACTGGTGGCGTTAAATCAATTACTGCGGGTCAGCGCTTGATTTTAAATACTGCCTTTCCTCGAATCATGTTGCCAGTCTCAGCCGTTGTCATCGCAATCTTTAAGTTCCTACCAACACTGGCAGTTTTTCTGGCAATCAGAGCAGCACTAGGTTTGCCTTTTGCCTGGCAGATGTTGTGGGCCATCCCAGTATTGCTAATAACAATGTTGTTGGCGCTGGGTCTTGCGGTGACTATTTCCTGTGTCAATGTGTATTTCCGCGACATAGCTAGTTTCTTGCCATATATGACGCGCACTCTTTTGTACTTGTCACCAATTTTGTATGAAGCCTCAGATTTAAAGCCCCAACTAAGAACCCTTGAACTTTTTAATCCACTGTTTCCAATTTTAGATAGTTGGTCTCGCGCACTAGTACATGGACAAGCTCCGCTTACTTCTCACATGCTCATTGGTCTTGGTTGGGCAGTTGGAATTTTCTTGATTGGCACATACTTCTTCTTATCAAGGGATAGTTATTTTTTAGTCATTTTGTTAGTAAGAGAAGACTTATGAAATTGAGTTTTATTTTGGCTTCTTTTTTGTCTTATTCTGATT
>JBDLTD010000110.1:0-3754 GCA_039799185.1 Actinomycetota bacterium
CATTGGTTCATCGAATTGAACATTTAAATGCACTGGGCCGCTTCGCAAACTATCAAATGGAAGCTCCATTGGAAAAACAGGTCCATCAATATCTGCAAAGTAGCGGACTGCTTTTCCATAGATTCTTGCCTGTTCAGTTGTTTGATTAGCACCAGTTTTGCGCAAGATTGCTGGGCGATCAGCAGTTAATACCAATAGCGGGGCATTTGTGTGACTGGCCTCTAAAACTGCTGGGTGATAATTAGCAACTGCAGTTCCACTCGTGCACACAATTGGAACTGGACGACCAGTTGCCTTAATAATGCCTGCAAAAAATGCAGCTGTGCGTTCATCGATGCGAACATGTAACTTAATTAATCCCCGCTTGGATGCAGCAAAGAAGGCAAGTGAGAGTGGAGCATTTCTAGATCCTGGAGAAACAACAACGTCAGTAATGCCCGCTTCAATAATCTGGCGAACAATCACGCGCGCAAGGCTGGTTGAGTTATTCATCCCAGTAGCGCCGCGGTTCTCATGATTCGATTCTTCCACCATTCAAAGCGATCAGCTGACACTTCTAGCCCATCAAAGTTGGGCTCAAGGCGCGTGATCTGCATTTTTCCTTCAACGATTGGAAGCTCGGCAACATTGCTAGCTAATAGTGAGCCCGTGGCAAGACCGCAGTCAAAACTCATCTCTTGAAAGGATGCAGCTAAGGTCAACCCATAATTGATGCCAATTGCACTTTCAAGAGCACTTGATACAACAACTGGCAATTTGTGATGAGCCGCTAATGCATGTGCTTTCTTTATTCCACCGAGCGGTTGAACTTTTAGCATCACAATGTCAATAGCGCCCTGTAGATCCACCTCAAATGGATTTGTACTCTTTCGGAGAATTTCATCACCAACAATTTTCACATTTATACGAGACTTTAATTCTCGTAGCTCCTCAACACTTGCGCACGGTTGTTCTACGTATTCAATTTCCCCGCAGCGCTCTAAGAACTTAGATGCTTGATCCACGCTCCATAAACCATTCACGTCTATACGAATCTTCGCCTGCGGGCTAAGTTTTCTAACCGTTGCAATTCTTTCTAAATCTTCTTCCTCATTGGTTCCAACTTTAATCTTTACTGTTGTGCAGCCTGGAAAGCCTGCAAGTATTTTTGCAATCTCACTTTCGCCATTTAGTGCAGGCAGCGTTGCATTGACAGCTATTGAGCTTCGATACAGCGTTGGAGGTGCCTGCGTGGCCGCTTCAATTGCACACGCTAACCAATGTGAAGATTCTTCATCTGAGTATTCAAGAAAAGGTGAAAACTCTGCCCAGCCTTGTGGACCTTGAAAGAGTGCGACTTCACGGTGATTGATTCCTCGGAAGTTAGTCTTTGTTGGGAGGCTAACAACTCGCAATGAGTCAAGAATCAAATCAAGCATCGTTTAGGGGCGCTTTGGAAATTTCCCGAAATCAGGATCTCGTTTTTCCATATATGCGTTGCGTCCTTCTTGACCTTCTTCAGTCATATAGAACAACAACGTTGCATCTCCTGCTAACTGCTGCACACCTGCAAGCCCATCATCTGCTGCATTTAAACTGGCTTTAAGTAAGCGAAGCGCAAGTGGAGAGTTGCGTAGCATTTCTCGGCACCAAGAAACAGTTTCTGCTTCTAGCTCTGCAAGAGGAACAACAGTATTAACAAGTCCCATATCCAGAGCTTCTTGGGCGTTGTATTGACGAGTCATGAACCAAATTTCACGGGCCTTCTTTTGACCAACATGTGCTGCAAGTAAACCTGCACCATAACCACCATCAAATGAACCAACCATCGGTCCTGTTTGGCCAAACTTTGCATTATCTGCAGCAACTGTTAAATCACAGACAACATGTAATACGTGTCCTCCGCCAACAGCCCAACCAGCAACCATTGCAACAACTGGTTTTGGTGTGCGACGAATTTGTACCTGTAGATCTAGAACATTTAGACGGCCAATTCCTTTTTTAGCTAACTTGTCATCGCCAAGATATCCGTCGTCACCGCGAACATTTATATCTCCACCTGAACAAAATGCTTCAGTACCTTCGCCGGTAAAGATGATGACGCCAACTTCTTCGTTATCGCGCGCTAAATGAAATGCTTCGATTAATTCAATAATGGTTTGTGGGCGAAATGCATTGCGAACTTGAGGTCGATTAATGGTGATCTTGGCAATGCCATCACCCATTTGATATTTAATATCAACGAACTCTTCACCGCCGGGCGCAGTTATCCAATGAGGTATCTCACGGCTACCAAAATCACGCTTAAAGGGCTTGCTCACATTTCCTCCATTGTCTTAACAAGGGATACCCTACGGGTGCAATGGAGATGAAGTCACAACGAGATATTCACCGGGTCAGCCCTGCGTGTGCAATCCCTGATTTAGCGGGAGAAATCACAGCGGCCCTGGCCGATACTGGCCCAGCCTTGGGCCTTGGCGACGTTCGATCAACGAACGCCCCATTAAAGATCGCATTAGTAATTGGTACCAGTGGCACAACAGGAATGAGCAAAGAGGTTGCTTTCACTGCCTCGGCATTACTTGCATCTGCTCGTGCATCCAATAAATTCTTAGGAGCAAAAGCTGGGCAACAGTGGTCTCTATTCTTACCGTTAACTCATATTGCTGCAGTTAATGTAATCATTAGATCAATTGAACTTGGAACACTCCCCATTGATTTGCGCGAGCACCAAGGTGAATATCCACAAGTGGATTTCACATCAATTGTTCCAACACAGTTATTTCGTGCACTCAATAGTGATGAGCGTTTACTGCGCCATTTACAAAGTGCAAAAGCAGTCTTAGTTGGTGGCGCCGCCCTATCTCCGGCCCTTAGCCAGCAAGCAATAAAAGCTGGCATTAATGTTGTTGAAACCTATGGAATGACTGAAACATCTGGTGGATGTATTTACAACGGTCAAGCTATTGAAGGAGTTGAGTATTCACTTAATGAGAAATCATTAGTGCAAATCCGTGGTTCAGTAATGTCTGAGACTTATCTCAATGCCCCTGAGCTCTACACACTCAGTGATGGCTGGTTTATTACCAATGATCTTGGCGAAATCAAGGATGGAAAACTTCATATTCTCGGCCGTGCAGATGATGTAATTATTTCAGGTGGTGAAAATCTTTCTCTTACTGCTATTGAAGCAACCTTATCCATTCGTTATCCAGAGATCGAGTTCGCTGCTTTTGCAGTTAATGACATTCAATGGGGCCACGCATTACATCTAGCTGTAGTTGGCCAGATTGGTGAGAGCGAAATTGATCAATATTTAGAAGCCGCACTTGGAGCAGCTTCAAAACCCAAAGGTATTCATCATCTAGAGCAGTTACCCTTGCTAGGTATCGGCAAAGTTGATCGCAGTGCGCTTGCGAAAATGGTGGGTAATGAATAAGTGGATTCTTGGTGCGCGCCCGCGCACATTGCCTGCTGCCATTGCTCCTGTGGTTGTTGCAACTGCGCTAGCTGGAAGTGACTGGAACTGGTTTCGTGCTGTTCTTGCACTCAAGGTCGGGGTATGGCTTCAAATCGGCGTTAACTATGCCAACGATTATTCCGATGGCGTTAAGGGCAGCGATGACAATCGCATTGGGCCAACACGTTTAGTTGCAAGTGGTTTAGCAACTGCTGCACAAGTTAAGCGAGCTGCGTTTATTTCTTTTGGTATCGCCTCTATCGCTGGATTATGGCTCTCCCTTCTTAGTTCACCGTGGTTAATACTCGTTGGTGT
>JBDLTD010000111.1:0-4586 GCA_039799185.1 Actinomycetota bacterium
TCCCACAGAGTGGATAAGTGGTCCCCATTGCAGATCCCAGGTCTTTATGGAATCTCAACTTATGTCATTGATGTTGCGGTAAATAACAGTGCCAACCTTGCTACCCCATATGCAACGTATCAAAAGCTAACAAATGTTTCGCATGGCTTTTCGGCGACTAGGGGCACACCAATTCCTGGATTTGAAAATTTCGGCACATATCTCATCAATGGAGTAGGGGTTGCTTCTGGGGGCGGGACAGATATGAACGTAATGATGTATCTAGGTGAAAGTATTACTGTTGAGGCAATAAAGATTTCTCTCATAAATTCTGGCGATAATGACACCGTACGTATTGAAAAGGTGGGCTAAATCCATTGTTTCAAGCCCTTTTTACTCATAGGTTGTGCGCATGAACGATGACGCACTTGGTCTTGATGAGGCATATTCAGTAAAGACGCCTGAAGATAACAAGCGCTTATATGCAAAGTGGGCCGCTACCTATGACTCATCTTTTGTAGATGCCAAGCAGTATCGCTATCCCAAGGCTATTAGTGAGGTTTTTGATCAGGTAGTTACAGATTCAGTTTCTCGAGTTCTAGATATCGGTACTGGCACGGGCCTGACTGGAATGTATTTATCAAGGCTGCGCCCTGCACTTGTTTTAGATGGCATGGATATCTCACCTGAGATGTTGGAGCAAGCAAAGTTAAAGCAGCGCACTGATAGCAACGCTGTGTATAGAGAGTTGTATGAAAGAGATTTAACAAGAACCGTGCCGAACGAAAATGCACCATATGAGGCGCTCATTAGCTCTGGAACATTTACCCATGGACACTTAGGACCTGAGTGCTTGCGCAACCTATTGCCATTGCTGGCAAATAACGGCTGGTTAGTTGTGGGAGTAAATAATGAACACTTTGAAGCTAAAGGTTTTGCGGGGGAGTTGGAATCACTTGTTGCACTAGGTGCGATAAAGGAGCCTGAGATACTGCGAATTGATGTCTATGAGCCGGGCAGTGTGCACCACGGTGATCAAGCAAGAGTCATTGTTACTCGCGCAATAAGTTAGCGAATAGAGCGAAGGACCGCTGTAACAACTCCTAGGATCTCGCATTTATCGCCATTTATAGGCTCAAAAGCATCATTTGCTGGCAGTAGCCAGATGTGGCCATCTTTTTTAGAGAAGGTCTTTACTGTGGCTTCGCCATCAATCATCGCTGCAACGATTTCACCTTTGTTGCAATCTTTTTGTGAACGGATAACTACAAAGTCACCATCACAGATAGCGGCATCAATCATTGATTCGCCCACTACTTTGAGCATAAATAACTCACCTTTTCCAACAAAGGACTCAGGCAAAGGAAATACTTCTTCTACTTCTTGCTCAGCAGTTATTGGTCCACCTGCTGCAATGCGACCAACCAGTGGAATCATTGTTGTTTTACCAATAGGTGCGCCATTTACCTCAGGGGTTAATTCAAGTGCGCGGCCCTTGCTCTCATCGCGGCGGATGAAGCCTTTTTGCTCCAAGATCTCGAGCTGATACTTCACAGAGGCTGTGGAGGTCAGGCCAACGGCAGCGCCGATCTCTCGCATGGTGGGGGCATAGCCATGTTCGGCCATAGCCGTTTCGATGACGTTGAGGATCTCAGCCTGGCGGGTGGTTAAGCCCTGGGGGGTTTGTGTGCTCATGGATACAGGGTGACATAGATTTGGGAAAAATTCAAACATATGTTCGAATTTGACTTGCTATTTGTC
Source organism: Actinomycetota bacterium (assembly GCA_039799185.1). Lineage (GTDB taxonomy): Bacteria > Actinomycetota > Actinomycetes > Nanopelagicales > Nanopelagicaceae > Planktophila. Next base: position 1,741 of record JBDLTD010000111.1, read on the forward strand.
AGTGGTGGGGTGTTTAATTACCTTATTCGAACAGTTGTTCGAATACCTTCCCCAAGGTAGTTCGCAGGAGAAAAACTATGAGCACAGTGTCATTAGCTAGCAATAACGGTGTATTACAAGGCTTTTCTAGCCCTTTCACATCTTCGACCAATCCGTCCGGCGCATCATTGACTCGTCGTGGTCGACTAGCTCGCACTCTGTTCGTGGCCTCCCTGACTGTGGTCCTCGTGGCAGGTTTTGCTGCCCAATCAGGTGCTGGCGATGAAGTAGTGGCAACAACGAGCTATATCAGCGTGGTCGTTCCAGGGGGAGAAACCCTGTGGTCTGTGGCATCTGCCTATGCAACTGGGGATGTCCAGGCGATGGTGGAGGCGATCCGTGAGGCTAATAACTTGAGCGGCTATGACGTTCAAGCAGGGCAGAAGCTGCGTATTCCATCTGAGGGCTAGCCCCGACACGCCCTAGAAATCCTTTTTTGCTACTGGTGTGGCAAACCCTCGAGAAATGCTTTATAGTTCCCACTATATGTAGGGGTCGAAGGCAGTAAAACTTCCATAAGTAGTGTTTATAGGGTAGTTTTCCTCCTCCACTCAATACATCTAAAAGTTGGAATTTCTAGTATTTCGAAGGGAGACACGCCGAGATGATTTGCCCGTTCTGCCGATACGAAGATTCTCGTGTTGTGGACTCTCGTCCAATCGAAGATGGCACACAGATCCGTCGTCGACGTGAGTGCCCACAGTGCAGCCAGAGATTTTCAACTCAAGAAGTAGCTTTGCTCAACATCATCAAGCGAAGCGGTGCCACTGAGCCATTTAGCCGTGAGAAGGTCCTTGTGGGCGTTCGCAAGGCCTGCCAGGGACGACCAGTAAATGAAGATGATCTAGTTTTGCTTGCCCAGCGCGTGGAAGAAACTCTACGCTCTACTGGTCAAGCAGAGATTGAAGCTCAAGAAGTTGGAATGGCCATCCTTGCGCCACTCCGAGAACTCGATGAGGTCGCTTACTTACGTTATGCCTCTGTGTACCGTAACTTTGCCTCCCTTGAAGATTTCGAAGGCGAGATCGCTCTACTGCGAGCTATGCCTTCTAGCCATTCTCCGGCGACATCGAAAGAAAGTAATACCCCCATTACTGAAAAAAACAGCACTACATCAGCACCACAAAGCAATAAAACATTAGCGAATCTAAACAACTAAAGAAGACGGGGAACCACACATGTCAGAGACGGTCATCAACCGACCAGCGAAAATCAAGGCCCACAACACCATTAAAGGTAAGGGTCTGACTATCGAGCGTATCTACACCAACGAAGGCGTACACCCATACGACGAAGTTAAATGGGAACGTCGCGATGTAGTACAGCAAAACTGGAGAACCGGTGAGACCGTGTTTGAACAACATGGCGTTGAATATCCAGACACATGGTCAGTGAACGCATCAACGATCGTTACAACAAAGTACTTCCGCGGCGCACTCGGTGCTGAAAATCGCGAATGGTCTTTGAAGCAAGTTATCGATCGCGTAGTTCTTACCTATACAAAGGCTGGAAAAGAGCACGGTTACTTTGCAACTGATGCTGATGCACTTGTTTTTGAACACGAACTTACTTACATGCTGATGCACCAGATCTTCTCTTTCAACTCACCAGTGTGGTTCAACGTTGGAACAAACCAACCACAGCAGGTAAGTGCATGCTTCATCCTCTCTGTTGATGACACTATGGACAGCATCCTTAACTGGTATCGCGAAGAAGGAATGATTTTCAAGGGCGGCTCTGGAGCAGGTCTTAACCTCTCACGAGATGCATCAGCTGGAACAATCAAATCAGGCGGTGCTACACGCCGCGCGGCAAAGATGGTTGTTCTAGATGTAGATCACCCAGATATTGAAGAATTCATTGAGACTAAGGTCAATGAAGAAGACAAGATTCGCGCACTTCGCGATGCTGGCTTTGACATGGATCTAGGTGGAAAAGACATCATCTCTGTTCAATACCAGAATGCAAACAACTCTGTTCGTCTATCGGACAAGTTCATGCAAGCAGTTGAAAAGGGCGAGCGCTTTGGTTTAACCGCTCGTTCAACTGGTGAAGTTATTGAGACAGTTGATGCACGCGAGCTCTTCACAAAGATTGCACAAGCTGCATGGGCATGTGCTGATCCTGGTGTTCAATTTGATGACACAGTCAATGACTGGCACACCACTCCAGAGTCAGGTCGCATTAACGCATCAAATCCTTGCTCTGAATACATGTCACTAGATAACTCTTCTTGTAACTTGGCATCTCTTAACTTGATGAAGTTCCTCAAAGCAGATGGATCATTTGATGCAAAGTCATTTGGTAAGGCTGCAGAGCTCATCATCACAGCGATGGATATCTCAATCTGTTTCGCAGATTTCCCAACTGAGGCAATCGGTGACACAACAAAGGCATTCCGCCAACTAGGTATTGGTTATGCAAACCTCGGCGCACTTCTTATGGCTTCAGGTCTTGCCTATGACTCAGAGGGTGGACGCGCACTTGCTGGTGCCATCACATCATTGATGACTGGTATTACATACAAGCGCTCAGCTGAACTTGCTGGCATTGTTGGACCATATGCAGGCTTTGCACAAAATGCTAAGCCTCATGCTCGCGTTATGCGCAAGCATGCTTCAGCATCATCTGCGGCTAAATCTTCAACAACTCTAGATATTGATGTCTGGACAGAGGCGAATAAGGCATGGGATGCATGTCTATCAACTGGCGATAAGAACGGCTGGCGTAATGCGCAGATCTCTGTGCTTGCACCAACCGGAACAATCGGTCTGATGATGGATTGCGACACAACTGGTATCGAACCT
>JBDLTD010000112.1:0-3462 GCA_039799185.1 Actinomycetota bacterium
ATGCCACAATCGTTTTACCTGAACCTACTTCACCTTGCAGCAAACGATGCATGGGATGGTCTTGAGCTAAATCTGCTTCTATTTCAGCACACACCGCCTTTTGTCCTCCAGTTAATTGGAAAGGCAAGGAAGCATCAAAGGAATCAAGAATTCCCCCTTTTTTCGCTTTGCGAGAAGCGGTGTTGAGTTTTCTTAATTCATTTCGCCGTAAGACAAGTAGTGATTGCAAAAGAAAAGCTTCATCAAAAGTTAAGCGCTCACGTGCGCTTTCAGCTGAATCCAAATCTGCTGGGCGATGTAACTGAACTAAACCTTGATGCAAAGTGGGATAACCAAAGCTACTTCGTATGTGTTCAGGCAGGAAATCTTCAACTTCATCGAGAGAATCAATTGCCATCTCTACGCATTTAGAGATCTTCCATGAAGGCATCTTGGCACTGGCGGGATAAACAGGCAGATACTTTCCTGCAAATGAACTTGCTGCTGCATCGACATCATTGCCATCTGGAATCATTTCGTAATCAGGATGGGCCAACTGCTTCTTGCCATTAAATAGGCCTACCTTGCCGGCGAATAAACCTTGGCGACCGGCCTTTAACTCTTTTTCTCGCCACGCTTGATTAAAGAAGGTGAGCGAGAGTTTGTCCGTGCCATCGGTAACGACTACTTCGAAAATGCTCCCTTTGCGCCCGCGCAGCGGCCTATTTGTTGAACTGAGAACCTCAGCCAAAATAGTTACTTCATCGCCCTCAACTAACTCTGAAATATCTGAGAGCTCACCTCGAACTAAATACCTGCGTGGGTAGTGGCGCATCAAATCGCCAACTGTTTTTATATCAAAAGTATCGGTGAGAACTTTGGCAGTGCGATCTCCTATAACTGAGGAGAGTTTGCTTTCAAGATCTGCCATGGTGGCATTCTCTCCTACTGCACGGTGCAAGCCGTGGAGCAATTCAGGCTCAGAGGCAGGCAATAAAGCGTGATTTCCCCTTGATTGGCGTCACCCCCTACGTTCGCGATACCCTTTCGCCTTGTCCGTTAAGGACTTACTTACCTTCACATATAAGAGGAGTACCGCTGTGGCATCAACATGCGATATCTGTGGCAAAGGGCCCAGCTTTGGCAATAACGTTTCACACTCTCAGGTAAAGACACGTCGCCGCTGGAATCCAAATATTCAGCGCATCCGTACCTTGGTTAACGGAAGCACAAAGCGTCAAAACGTCTGTACTTCATGCCTCAAGGCTGGAAAAGTTACACGCTAACTAAATTTGCTTAACTGAAATGGCGCCAGGTATCTGGCGCTTTTTTCATTTCTAAACCACTTACTCCACTGCCCTCTTTAACAACTCCCACGCATAGTCCAGGTAGATCTTTTCCAGTGGCCAGGAAAACATGGTCTTCTCCCCCTGCAAATATCCACTGCCACACATCAGCACCTGATGCTTCTGCCAACTCAGATAACTGCGCAAACTCTTCACTTGCCTTGAAAGATTGTGAATCAAAAACTAACTGCGCACCAGATGCCTGAGCTAACTGCTCAGCTTGAATAACAAGGGCATCACTGATGTCACACATGGCATGTGCACCTTTGTTGGCAAAAGCAACTGCCATTGAATAATCAAGTGTGGGTGCACAAAACTCTTCCACCGCATAGCTTTCTAAATCACTGAGCTCTGTTTTTTCAACAGATGCAAGACCGGCAGCAGACCAACCGGGAAGTGAAGACAAATAAATTGAATCTCCCACTTGGGCACCAGAACGCGTAACTGCCTTTTCTACTTCACCTAAAGCACTCATTGAAATTACTTTTATTGGACCGCGTGCTAAATCTCCACCCACAATTACCGCCCCACAACTACTAGCTTCATGTTTGATTCCCTGAGCAAGTTCAGAAATCCACTCCATGGACTCTTCACCAGTCAAAGTAACGGCTGCAACTAGATAGGTGGGAGTGGCACCCATGGCATAGATATCTGCCAGGTTTGCCGCAGCAATCTTGCGACCAATCTCAAATGCACCAGACCATTGGCAATTAAAGTGAGTTCCTTCAACTGCCATATCGGTTGTGATGACCGTGTGTTTGCCTGTAGCAACAACTGCAGCGTCATCGCCAATTCCAACCTGAACGCCTCTGTGGTTGGTGCCAAAGATCTCGGCAAGCACGCCGATTATCTGGGCTTCATTCAAGGTCATAGTGAGAAGAGTAATCGACTAGCCAGTTGCTATATCTCTGAAGTAGCCTTTACCCACCAACGAAAGGAAACTCTTATGTCAATACAGGCCTACATTTTGATTCAAACCGAGGTCGGCAAAGCGTCATCCGTAGCAAAGGCTGTTTCAGCTATCGCTGGTGTAACTCTGGCTGAGGGTGTTACTGGTCCTTACGATGTGATCATGCGTGCAGAAGCACCCAGCATGGAAGATTTCGGCCGAGTAATTTTGTCAAAGGTTCAAGGTGTTGCAGGTATTACTCGCACACTGACCTGCCCAGTTACTTACTAATACATTAATTCATAAATGAGCACGCTTTATACAAACGCGCGCTTTTGGTCTTCTGGGCAAGAAATCTTTCATGACTTGCTAGTTAAAAATTCAATAATTATTGCAACCGGTGATCAAACAAAAGAGTTCACTGCCCAGTCAACAATTGATCTCAACGGCGCCTTTGTCATCCCTGCTTTCCTAGATGGACATGCTCATCCAATATTTGCAGGTCGTGAAGCAGCCGGACCAAAAATTAATGGCATCAATACTGTTGAAGAAATCAAAGCCCAAGTAAAAGCTTTTGCTCTAGCAAACCCAAAGACTCCCTGGATTATCGGCGGTGCATATGAAGCCGCGATTATTGAAGGTGGAGACTTCGATGCTAAGTGGCTAGATGAAGTTGTTAGCGATCGCCCCGTTGTATTACACGCTGTAGATCACCACACGATTTGGGTTAACAGCAAAGCCATTGAAGTAGCCGGAATAACAAGTGCAACGAAAGATCCCCAAGGCGGCACTATTGCTCGAAATAGCGATGGCTCTGCAAAAGGAACCTTGCGTGAGCCATCTGCTATGGCCCTGGTTTTAAATCATGCTCCAGCAAACACCATCGAGAGCGATATTGCCGCAATCACATATGCCTGCGCCGAATATCGAAAAGTTGGCGTAATCGCAGCTATTGATTCCTGGTGTGAAAAAGATATGGCACGCGCCTATATCGCTGCAGCTAAAACTAATCAGCTAACAATTGCTTTTAATCTCTCACTTCTTGCAACACCAACAACATGGTCTGGTGACATAGATGATTTCAATGAGATTCGTGAGCAATGCCTAGAATTAGATAATCCATCACAACTACAGGCCAATAGCATCAAGTTTTTACTAGATGGCGCACTGTCGGCAGGTACTGCGCATTTAACACAGCCTTATTTAGATGATCCATCCTCAAGCGGGATTGCCATCTGGAGTGATGAT
>JBDLTD010000113.1:0-3252 GCA_039799185.1 Actinomycetota bacterium
ACTAGTCGAAGTTGGCGATCGTGATCAGATCTTGAAGCACCCAAAGAATGATTACACCAAGCGTTTGATCTCAGCAGTTCCTGTTCCAGATCCTGCTGAACAACGCATCCGCCGCGAGGCACGTCTAGCTCTTAAAAAGTAAGCCCAGCTAGTGGATCTAGACCTTCTAGTTTTTGGCCTAGACCTTGTTTCAACCTTTGCATTTGCATTAGTTGGAGCACGAGTTGCAGCCAATAAAGGTTTAGATTTTGGTGGCATTTTATTTATTGCAGCTGTTGCATCTATTTCAGGTGGCACACTGCGTAATTTGTTTATGGGGGAGACGCCACCCTGGGTGCAGCGCCCTTGGTTATTTGCACCCATCGTTGCTGCGTTCTTAATTACTGTTGCTTTGGGCAAGACCCAAGAAGTTGGTCGCTTTGCGCTGTCTCTTGATACTTTGGGATTAGCTGTTGCAACTGTTTCAAGTGTGCAGTTCGCACTCTCTCATGATGCACCTCTTGTGGCAGCAGCAGTCCTTGGTTTAATTGGAGCCGTCTCTGGTGGATTATTTAGAGACATCATGTGCCAAACAGAGCCGGTGTTGTTGCACCGCGAAACAATCGGAACTGCCTGCTTATCTGGGGCAATTGCTTACTTGGTCTTAGATTCCTTGAATTTAAATGAAGCCATCTCAGTTGCCGTGGCAGGAATTGTTGTGGTCTTAGTGCGCGAACTGTCTATCAAATTTAACTGGAACCTACCCACCGTCCCTAAAGGGTAATTAATCCCTGGCTTGACCGCTTCTGTGGGTGTAGCGGCCTAAGAAATCAGCCTTCATGTCGGCAAAGTTTCCATCCAGTAACGCTTGGCGCATCTGATCGACCAAACGCACAATAAATCGTTCGTTATGAATCGTTGCAAGGGTCGCGCTAATGATTTCTTTGCCACGGAATACATGGTGCATATACGCCCGTGTGTAGTGCGTACAGGTGTAACAGTCACACTCATCGTCAATTGGGGTGAAATCCCTCTTAAAACGGCTGTTAGACAGGTTAAAACGCCCTTCCATCGTGTACACAGCACTTGTGCGTGCAATTCTGCTCGCTAATACGCAATCAAAGGTGTCACAGCCGTTTTCAACCCCAACAAATAGATCCTCAGGTGCACCAATACCTAAAAGATGTCGTGGCTTATCTTCGGGCAGGATTTCATTGACCCACGAAACGATAGTTCCGAGCTGTCCCTTGTCTAACGCCCCGCCGATTCCAAAGCCATCAAAGGACTGCCCACTAGATTCAAGTGACCCAAGATCAGTTGCAGCCTTTTTGCGAAGGTCTTCATATTGGGCCCCTTGGATGACACCAAATAATGCTTGGTAGGGCTTAGTCGTTCGCTCTTCAGTAAGGCGCTTGTGTTCATCCAGGCATCTAATGGCCCAGGCATAGGTGCGATCCATAGCCAGCTCTTGATAGGGGCGGGTGTTATGCAAGGTGGTGCACTCATCGAAAGCAAACATGATGTCAGCACCGATCTGGTGCTGCACCTGCATAGAAACTTCAGGGGTAAAGCGATGCATGGTTCCATCAAGGTGGCTCTTAAAGGTCACGCCTTCATCATCAACATGTGCCAAACGATCTTTGTTGCCAGCGATCACATCATCTCTGCGAAATGTTTGTGCATCCATTGCCAATACTTTTTTAAATCCAACACCGAGTGATAGAACTTGAAAGCCACCAGAGTCGGTAAAGGTTGGCCCTGGCCAATTCATGAATTCGCCAAGCCCGCCAGCCTCATCCAGGATGTCTGCACCTGGCTGCAAATACAGGTGATAGGCGTTAGATAAAAGTGCTTGGGCACCTAAATCTGCCATGGCTTCAGGCAGCACTGATTTAACAGTTGCCTTAGTGCCCACCGGAATAAATGCAGGGGTTTGGATTGGCCCATGAGGGGTATTGATAGTTCCAACACGTGCCAGTGAATCACTTGCGGCGTGCTGGATATCAAAAGAAAAACTCAAGGTGTTACCAAATCTGAACTCGCGATTGTTCAGCTAGCCAGAGGGCATCATTTTCTGTAACACCAAATGCTTCATAGAACGGTGTGAAGTTTTTAACGATCTGGTTGCAACGAAACTCTGCAGGGGAGTGAGGATCAGTTGCGATGCGACGGCGCATCTCTTCTGGACGAACCTTTGCCCGCCACACCTGTGCCCAGGAAAGCATCAATCGTTGCTCACCGCTAAAGCCATCTATGACAGGTGATGGCTTTCCGGCCAATGAAATTAGATATGCCTTATAAGCAATTGTTAGACCACCTAGGTCGCCAATGTTTTCACCAATGGTCAAAGCTCCGTTGACATTTACATCAGGTGCTTCTTCCGGCTTTAGTTCATCGTATTGTGCAATCAATGCCTTAGTGCGCTCTTCAAATGCGGCGCGATCTGCATCGGTCCACCAGTTATTGAGTGCTCCGTCGCCGTCATACTTTGAACCTTGATCATCAAAGCCATGGCCGATTTCGTGGCCAATGACCGCGCCAATTCCGCCGTAATTAACCGCGTCATCATGGTCTAGTCCGAAAAATGGTGGCTGCAAGATTGCGGCCGGGAAAACAATCTCATTCATTACTGGGTTGTAATAGGCGTTCACTGTTTGAGGAGCCATATGCCACTCATCGCGATCAACAGGCTTTCCAATCTTGCCTAGTTCGTGATCTCGCTGGAACTTGATGACACGACCGACATTGCCATAGAGGTCATCTGCCGTGGTTTGAAGTGCGCTGTAATCACGCCATTTGTCTGGGTAGCCAATCTTGGGACGGAACTTGCCGAGCTTTTCTAGCGCCTTGATCTTGGTGTCAGGGCTCATCCAGGCCAGCTCATTAATGCTGATGCGATAGGCCTCAATCAGGTTTGCAACGAGTGCTTCCATGCGAGCCTTTGCTTCTGCCGGAAAGTGCTTCTGCACATAGACCTTGCCAACTGCCTCACCCAATGATCCTTCGATCATGGAGACAGCGCGCTTCCAGCGCTCGCGAAGTTGGGGGGTTCCAGAAAGTGTCGTCCCATAAAACGAGAAGTTTTGATTCACAAGTGCAGAGTTCAAATACGGAGCCGCGCCAGAAAGAGTGTGCCAGGTAAGCCAAGAGCGCCAGTTCTCTACATCAAAGTTTGTGAGCAGTTGGCCTAAGCCTGTAAAAAATGAAGGCTGCCGAACAATGGAGTTTTCAAGAATTTTTGTAGGGGTCTTACTTGCGCCCATCCATAGATCC
>JBDLTD010000114.1:0-3236 GCA_039799185.1 Actinomycetota bacterium
GTATCAGGACGCTCTGTGTTTAGCACGCGCAATGAAACGTTACCGACAAGCTCTGCATCAAGGCGACCCTTAACTTGGCGTGCTGTAAGCAGCTTTCCACTCTTGCCTGCAAGAGGAGATGTATTAATACCAATAGTCATAGAAATTGATGGTTCATCAACGATGATTAATGGCAATGCATGTGGATTTTCTAGATCTGCAAGGGTTTCACCCAAAGTAATCGTTTCAATACCTGCCACAGCGATGATGTCACCTGGGTGAGCTTCCATCGCTGGAACACGATCAAGTGCTTCGGTAATCAAAAGCTCTGAAACCTTCACGCGCTCTGTAGTTCCATCGGTCTTAATCCATGTAACAGATTGACCCTTTTTAATAACACCTTCGCGCACGCGGCATAGCGCCAAACGTCCAAGGAATGGTGAAGAGTCAAGGTTTGTTACGTGTGCCTGAAGTGGAGCACCTTCGTGATAGACAGGCGCTGGGATTGCGCTAAAGATTGTGTCGAACAAAACATCTAAGTTTTCTTCTTCTGGCATTCCACCATCTGCTGGACGCTTAAGTGATGCGCGACCAGCTTTAGCTGATGCATACACAACTGGGAATTCAATCTGTTCTTCAGTTGCATCTAGATCTAAGAACAGTTCATATGCTTCATCAACAACTTCAGCAATACGTGAATCGGGACGGTCAACCTTGTTGATTAACAAGATAACTGGCAAGTTCTTCTCTAGCGCTTTGCGCAAAACGAAACGAGTTTGTGGCAATGGACCTTCTGATGCATCCACTAGCAAAATAACGCCATCCACCATTTCAAGCCCACGTTCAACTTCGCCACCGAAATCTGCGTGGCCTGGTGTATCAATAATGTTAACGATTGTATCACCGCGCTTAACCGCAGTGTTCTTAGCAAGAATCGTAATTCCCTTTTCGCGCTCTAGATCCATTGAATCCATCATGCGGTCGTTGCTATCGTCTTGCTTCTTATAGGCAGCAAATGCACCTGACTGCCACAACATGGCATCAACAAGAGTTGTTTTACCGTGGTCAACGTGGGCGATGATGGCAACGTTGCGAAGGTTTTCGCGCTTTTTTACAGGCAGGTCTTTAAGATGCTCTTGAATCTTGGCCACGAAAACTACTTTCCTAAGGAAACCAACGGTTTCTACGAATCAACTAAACATTGCTTGAGGCCAAGTTACCGGCCATCACAGGGGCAATCTTACCTTTCATGCCTTGATAAGGGTTAATCGATGCGCAATTGGGCGCGAATTTCTAGTCGTTTTGTGGGAAACCTAAGTTAATTCCACCATGGCTTGGATCTAACCAGCGGCTTGTAACAACTTTGCCGCGAGTAAAGAAATGAACACCTTCTGTGCCATGTGCATGTGAATCACCAAATAGAGAGTTCTTCCATCCACCAAATGAGTAATAGGCCATTGGGACAGGAATTGGAACGTTGATTCCAACCATTCCTACTTCTACTTCATTCTGGAATCTGCGAGCTGCTCCTCCATCATTAGTGAAGATGGCAGTTCCATTTCCATATTGATGTGAGTTAACTAAATTCAAAGCCTCGTCGTAGGTATTAACGCGAATAATGCTTAAGACCGGACCAAAGATTTCATCGGTATAGACCGACATTTTTGAGGTGACGTTATCGAGCAAAGTGGGCCCTAGGAAGAATCCATCGCCATCAACTTTTAGATCGCGACCATCAACAACAACAGTTGCACCTTCTTTAGCTCCCGCTTCAATATAAGAAGCAACTTTGTCGCGGTGTACTGCTGTGACAAGTGGGCCCATGTCGCTGCCCTTTGTGCCATCGCCTGTAACAATGTTGGCCATACGGGATTTAATACGTGCAACCAATGCATTTCCAATAGGTTCAACGGCAACGATTGCAGAGATAGCCATGCAACGCTCTCCTGCAGAACCAAAGCCTGCGTTAATGGCGGCGTCCGCTGCTAGTTCTAGATCGCTATCAGGCAAAACAATCATGTGGTTCTTAGCCCCGCCCAATGCTTGAACGCGCTTGCCTGCTTTTGTTCCAGTTTCATAGACATAGCGCGCAATTGGAGTTGATCCCACAAATGAAATTGATTTAATTCCTGGATGAACTAAAAGCGCATCTACAACTTCTTTGTCACCATGAACAACATTGAAAACACCATCTGGCAATCCTGCTTCTTTCCACAACTGCGCCATAAACATTGCAGCTGATGGATCTTTCTCAGAAGGCTTAACTACAACTGTATTTCCGCAAGCAATTGCAACTGGGAAGAACCACATGGGCACCATCGCTGGAAAGTTAAAAGGAGAGATGATGGCAACTGGGCCTAGAGCTTGGCGGATTGAATAAACATCAACACCCGTTGATACTTCCTCTGAAAATCCACCTTTTAATAGATGCGGGATTCCGCATGCGAACTCCACCACTTCAAGACCACGAGTTACTTCACCAGCTGCATCACTTAATACTTTTCCATGCTCTGCCGTAATAAGGGCAGCAATCTTTTCTTTGTTCTGCTGGACTAATTCACGAAAAGCAAAAAGCACCTGTGTGCGCTTAGTCAGTGAGCTATGGCGCCATTCGGCAAAGGCGGCTGTTGCTGCAGCAACGGCTGAGTCAACGGTGGCGGCATTTCCAAAGGCCACGGTCCCAGTTACTTTTCCCGTGGCTGGGTTATAGATATCTCCCGTGCGTTCTGGTTTTTTCGTATCGAGGGCGCCGTTGATCCAATGCGTAATCTGAGTCATAGGTGCAATCTACTTGAGGCGTTAAGATGGCGCTACCTACTAGATAAAAGGCCAAATTCGATGACTGCACCAATTAGTGACCCTGCAAAGCAAGCCGCCGTTAGTGCAGCTGACCGTAAATATGTATTTCACTCATGGTCTGCCCAAGGTGCAATTTCACCTATTCCTTTTGCAAGCGGCTCAGGATCTAGATTTTGGGACCATGCAGGCAAAGTTTATTTAGATTTCTCTTCACAGCTAGTTTTCACAAACATTGGTCACCAGCACCCAAAGGTAATTAAAGCTATTCAAGAGCAGGCCGAAGTTTTAACAACAATCGCACCTCAGCATGCCAATGATGCCCGTAATGAAGCTGCCCAGCGCGTTGTTGAATTAGCTGGGGATACTTTTGCCAAAGTTTTCTTCACAACTGCCGGCGCAGATGCTGTTGAAAATGCAATCCGTATGGCACGTATGCACACACATAAGCACAAAATTCT
>JBDLTD010000115.1:0-3225 GCA_039799185.1 Actinomycetota bacterium
CAACAAAAATTCTTTGGGGGGAGTTAATCCAAATCTCTTCCACGGTTGGGTCGGCGATGAGATTCGCGATTGGGCCAAATACGACACCGGGATCCATTGTTTCCATGGCGGAGAAGGTAGAACCACCCTGACATATCTGAGTTGAAATCTAGAGCGTATGTGGATTGATTCAGAGTTCAATGACCGAGAGTTAATCCTTGTAACTCTTGGTTATCAAGGCGATTAAGAAGTTCTAGTGAACTCTCGCCAGCAATGGCTGAAATATGTGAAGACTTACAGATGAATAGCTCATTCTTCCATTCCTCTAGTACGCGTTGAGTGAGTATGGCTGCCACCTCATGTCCCGCTCTCAGGATTAACGTAAACTCAAATCTCCCGAGACGCGCGCAGAGGTCCTCAACTCTTATATTGCTTTTGAGAATTTCAGAGAAGGCAAGTATCACAACTTCGTAGTGTGAACGTTGGACTAGATTTTCTTCTTCTCCGTTCTCTAATCTATCCTGAGTCGGAAATATTTGAAAACGGATAAGTGTTATTCGGCTTTTATTTCTCTCAGCAGTCGCTAAGTCTCGACGTAAATTTTCGTAGAAATATGGCGGTGCCGCTAAGTGAGTCAACGAATCTCGCAAGCCATCATGTGAAAATGTCATAGGAATAAGAATGAATCGCGAGCTGCTGATAAAGTCCGCCCTATGCCGAAACCTTCTGCCTCTAGTGACTCCATGAGAAATGATGCTTCCAGAACATCGCCTCATCGTTCAACGGTGGCAACCCTTCTCTCCATCGAAGCCGGCGTCGTGCTCGCCCTAGGTTTATGGCTCATCTTTTTTAGCTTCACGCATGAGAATGAAGAGCTAGCTCCACTCTTGGGAGAAATTTCCTTTGCAGCAATTGGAGCTGTGGGCCTCTTTGTTGCAGGTCGTGGTTATAGAAAAGGGAAGAATTACGGTAGATCTCCAGCAATATTGTCGAACCTCATCGCATTAGGCGTTGCTTACTATCAAATACAAGGGCGCTTCTATATCGGTGCAGTAATCATTTTGATTTTGGCGCTACCAACTTTGTATTTTGCTTTCAGTATCGCTAAGAACGAAGGTTGATGCGGATACGCATCACCAGTCAACTATCTTCTGGTCTTCCCAAAGAACTCCCGTTACATCCCCCGAATCAAATGGCCGTGTTGCAAGCCAAATTGCAGTCGCTGCGCCTTCTTCAGCAGATCGTGGTGCATCAGCTCCTCCCATATCGGTGCGTGAATGATTGGGGCATGTTGCATCCACTAGGAATCCGCGAGCACCTAGCCCTGTTTCGTGTGCAAGGTTTCGAACCAGAGCATTAACTCCAGCTTTACTAATTCTGTAGGGGGCAAGTCCTCCTGCATTTCCAGGTCCTGACATTCGGCCAAGACATGCAGAGAAAATAATGACTCGACCGTTTCGTGCATCAGCCATCGCAGGTGCAATGCCATTGACGAGTTGGAAGACAGAGTCGAGATTAATAGCCATGACACGTCGCCATTCGGCATCGTTAGTTTTCAAAGTCTTCGACATCTTCTCGCTCATCACTCCATGGGCGAGGACTAATACAGATGGAGTTGCAAGAGATTGGTTAATAGAGTCAATCAACTCGCGAACAAGATGTGGTTGCTCAAGATCGCAGGCAAAAATTGAGATATGGGAAGTGCTAACTCCGTTGTGATAGCGATCTGCTTCACGAATAATGCTTGCAGCACTTTCTAGTCGTTGCTCATCCTTTGCAATCAGGGCAATATCGAAACCTTGCAAAGTGAGCGCCTTTGCGACCTCAAGGCCAAGACCGCGACTTCCTCCCGTGATGATGGCAAGCGGGCGGGTGCTCTGAGATGACATGAACGAACTCTCTCAAAATTTGGGATACCTCGCCTTTCGAAGGCAAAGGTTGGGTTACAACCGTTGAAAATGTGCGCAATCTCGCGGTATCTCGCCCTTAGCGCCATTTAACCCGTGCGCTCACAGCCGATAGTCTTAGCCTGAAAATACTGGATTTTGCAAAGGAGCGCTCAGTGTCGCAATCAGGTCAGGACTTCGGCGCAAATGATTGGCTCGTTGAAGAAATGTTCGAGCGATATCAAGCCGATCCAACCTCTGTTCCAGCTGAGTGGATTACCCACTTCCAAAATAATCCTCAAGCAGGATCAGCTACTGCACCCGTTGCTGGTGCACCTAAAGGTGGAACACCACCTACACCTAAGACTGTAACTCCACCAAATATTTCAATGCCTGGCGCTGCACCTGCAGCACCAACACCTGCAGCACCTGTCGTACCTCCAGTTGTAACAACACCAGTGCAAACGCAACCTGTTGTTCGTAACGTCAACTCTGCGCCTGCAACACCTGCTCAACCCGTAGCAAAACCAATTCCAACTCTTGCAACACAGAGCGCATCAACGCTAGAACCAATTCGCGGAGTAGCAGCCCGTGTTGTTCAGAGCATGGAAGCATCGCTGACAGTTCCAACAGCAACATCAGTGCGAGCAATTCCTGCCAAGTTGATGATTGATAACCGCATTGTTATAAACAACCACCTTAAGCGCACACGTGGTGGAAAAGTTTCATTTACTCACCTCATCGCCTATGCAATGATCAAGGCCCTTCGTGCAATGCCGGAGATGAATGCTTTCTACGGAGAACTCGAAGGAAAGCCAGCTCTTGGAAAACCAGAACATATCAATTTAGGTATTGCAATTGACCTGGCAAAGCCAGATGGAACTCGTCAACTACTTGTTCCATCAATTAAGGGTTGCGAAGAACTAGATTTCGGCCACTTCTTGGTTGCCTATGAAGCAATTGTGAAGAAAGCTCGCAGCGGAACGCTCACCGTTGAAGATTACGCAGGAACAACTGTTTCACTGACAAACCCGGGAACTATCGGAACTGTTCACTCTGTTCCGCGATTGGTCCAAGGTCAAGGCTTGATTCTTGGCATTGGTGCTATGGATTATCCAGCCGAATTTCAAGGCGCATCCGAAGAAACCCTCGCACAACTTGCCATCAGCAAAGTTGTCACACTTACGAGCACCTACGACCACAGAATTATTCAAGGCGCGACATCCGGAGATTTCCTCCGCCGTATTCATAATATTTTATTGGGTGAAGATAATTTATACGATGAGATTTTTGCAGCGCTAAGAATCCCTTATGTACCAATACGTTGGACTCAGGATTTTCAATTCACCAAAGGTGATCA
>JBDLTD010000116.1:0-3210 GCA_039799185.1 Actinomycetota bacterium
AAACCATCAGCTGCTTCAACAGCCTTAACAACCTCAGAGCCCATGCGTCCGCGAGCACCTAACACTGCAACATTGATCATGCGCTTAACACCTTCTCAAATTTTGACTCAGACTTGAACGGGCCTACGAGAGCAAGCGTAGGCGTTTTTGTTAAGAAGTCGCTGGCAATTTCCTTGATGTCTGTCGAATTGACCGCTGAAATTGCCTTCAAAATTTCATCAAAGTCCATGATGTGCCCATAAACAATCTCGTTTTTGCCGATGCGACTCATACGGGAGCCTGAATCCTCTTGGCTCAAAACAAGTGATCCCCGTACGGCGCCCTTAGCTCGTTCGATTTCTTCGTGAGACATTCCGTTGTTGGCAACATCTGCCAACACTTCACGAATGATTTCGACAACTTCAATTGCCTTTGCTGGATTGCATCCTGCATAAAATCCTATTTGACCACTGCCTGCAAACTGCTGGGCGTATGCATAAACAGAGTATGCAAGTCCGCGCTTTTCACGAATCTCTTGGAACAAACGTGATGACATTCCGCCGCCAAGTGCTGATGCCAGAATTCCCATTGCAAAGCGTCGATCATCATGACGTGCAACGCCTTCCATGCCATAAAACATATGAGCTTGTTCAGTCTTGCGCGAGATTAAACCAACGCTTTGCTGTTTAGCTTTCTTATCCTGTGCATTTGAGCGAATGACTGGTGCGCCCATGACATCTAGGAAACCATCAACAGAAAGGGCTGCTTCAACCATTGCAACTACCTTTTTATGCTTAATGTTTCCCGCAACTGCCACAACAAGATCTTGAGGTAAATAACGCTTCTTGTAGTAGTTATTGACGGTAGCGCGTGACATACCCTTAATTGAGGCAACGGTTCCTAAAATTGGACGCCCTAGTGGAGTATCCCCGTAATAAGTCTCGGCATATAAATCATGGACTAAATCACTTGGGTCATCATCGCGCATCGCGATTTCTTCCAAAACAACCTTACGCTCAGCATCAACATCAAGGGCTGAAACAACAGAGGATGTAATCAAATCTGAAATTACATCGATTGCCATAGGTAAATCGGTATCAATGACTCGTGCATAGAAGCAGGTGTATTCCTTTGATGTAAAAGCATTCATCTCGCCACCGACTGACTCAATCGATGATGAGATTTCAAGTGCATTGCGTCGGGCAGTTCCTTTAAAGAGTAAATGCTCTAGAAAGTGAGAAGCCCCAGCAGTTGCCGGGGATTCATCACGAGATCCAACATTTACCCAGATACCAATTGCGGCACTGCGCACCGAAGAAACTTCTTCAGTGACGATGCGCAGACCGCTAGGTAAAACTGAACGACGTACGCTCATTTATTCAGCAGAACCAGTTGTTCCATCTTCAAGAACTGGAACCAAAGACAGCTTGCCCTTTGGATCAATCTCGCCGATTTCAACCTGAATCTTGTCGCCAACCTTCATGACTTCTTCCAAGTTCTCAATGCGCTTTCCACCATGCATCTTACGAATCTGAGATACGTGGAGCAAGCCATCTTTACCTGGCATCAATGAGATGAAGGCACCAAATGCTGCAAGCTTTACAACGGTACCGAGGTAGCGCTCTCCAACTTCTGGCATCTGTGGGTTAGCAATTGCATTGATTTGAGCACGTGCAGCTTCAGCTGATGGACCATCAACTGCGCCGATGTAAATTGTGCCGTCATCTTCAATTGAAATATCTGCGCCAGTTTCATCTTGAATCTGGTTAATAATCTTGCCCTTAGGCCCGATTACTGCACCGATCTGATCAACTGGAATCTTCACAGAGATAATGCGTGGAGCAAATGGGCTCATCTCATCTGGGCCATCAATTGCTTCATTCATTACATCAAGAATTGCAAGACGCGCTTCCTTAGCTTGGTGCAATGCACCAGCTAATACTGAAGCAGGAATTCCATCAAGCTTTGTATCTAGCTGCAACGCTGTAACGAAATCCTTTGTTCCGGCGACTTTAAAGTCCATATCGCCAAATGCATCTTCTGCACCAAGAATGTCAGTTAGTGCTACGTACTCGACCTTGCCATCGACAGTGTCAGAGATAAGACCCATTGCAATACCTGCAACTGGTGCGCGTAGTGGAACACCTGCGTTAAATAGTGCAAGTGTTGATGCACATACTGAACCCATAGATGTTGAACCATTTGAACCAAGTGCTTCAGAAACCTGACGGATTGCGTAAGGGAACTCTTCACGTGATGGAAGTACTGGAATCAATGCACGCTCAGCAAGTGCACCGTGGCCGATTTCGCGACGCTTTGGTGTACCAACACGACCTGTTTCACCAGTTGAATATGGTGGGAAGTTGTAGTTGTGCATGTAACGCTTGTGATTTTCAGGGTTCAACGTATCTAGCTGTTGTTCCATCTTTAGCATGTTAAGAGTTGTGATTCCAAGAATCTGCGTCTCTCCACGCTCGAAGATTGCTGAACCGTGCACGCGAGGAATAACTTCTACCTCTGCAGATAGCGCACGGATATCGCGGAGTCCGCGACCATCAATACGAATCTTGTCGCGCAATACGCGCTGACGTACAAGCTTCTTTGTCAATGAACGGAATGCTGCAGGAACTTCCTTTTCGCGACCTTCAAACTTGGCGCTTACAGATTCCTTTGTCGCTGCACTGATCTCATCGATCTTTGTTTCGCGCTCTTGCTTACCAACAATTGTTAGTGCCTTTGCAAGATCTGCACTAGCAGCCTTTTCAACAGCTGCAAATACATCATCTTGGTAATCCAAGAAGACTGGGAAATCTGCAGTTGGCTTTGCGGCAACCTTTGCAAGCTTTGCTTGTGCATCACAGAGAATCTTGATGAACGGCTTTGCAGCATCTAGGCCTTGTGCAACAACTTCTTCATTAGGAGTTGGTGCGCCACCCTTGATTAATTCAATTGTGCGAGAAGTCGCTTCTGCTTCAACCATCATGATTGCAACATCGCCATCATCGCTAATGCGACCAGCAACAACCATGTCAAAGACTGCGTTAGCAACCTGTGAGTGGTTAGGGAATGCAACCCACTGACCATCAATCAAAGCAACGCGAACGCCACCGATTGGACCAGAGAATGGAAGACCTGCAAGTTGTGTAGAAATTGATGCAGCGTTGATCGCGATAACGTCATACATATGATCTGGATCTAGTGCCATTACTGTCACAACGATCTGAACTTCGT
>JBDLTD010000117.1:0-3164 GCA_039799185.1 Actinomycetota bacterium
AACAATCGAGAGGTCTCAAGTCGTTTGGCGTTCATGTCAGTAATGTAGATGCATTAGGTAAACAAAGTTAGCGAAATAGATGAACTCACAGAAAACTCGTAAGTTATAGATGAACTCACATGGAATTCAAAGGATTACTTCTTTTTCTTAACAACCTTCTTCTTAGCAGCCTTCTTAACGACTCTTTTCTTCACTGCTTTCTTGCGGGTCAACGGCACTTCTTCAGAGATACTCAATGTTGCAACAAATGCTTCAAGAACGGCAGCTTCTTTGCGCAAGGACGCAATGGTTTTATTCAGGGCACGCTTAGTGGCAGCGGCTTTTTTCACGGGCTTCTTGCGCTTTGCTGCCTTTTTCTTGGTTGCCATAGTGGTCAGAACAATACCTGCGATAGATGCAAAGCCCAAGATAGTAGGCTCACCCGCATGAGTTCACGCGATGCCCTAAAAGATCAGATCGTTAAAAAGGCAGTTGTCCACGGCAAAGTAATTTTGTCATCAGGCAAAGAAGCTGATTACTACGTAGATCTTCGCCGTGTGACCCTAGATCATGAAGCTGCTCCCCTTGTTGGTGAAGTAATGCTGGAGCTAACGAAAGATTTAGATTATGAGGCAGTCGGTGGACTAACACTTGGCGCAGACCCAGTTGCAACAGCCATGATGCATGTGGCAGCAAGTATGGGCAAAAAGATTGATTCTTTTGTTGTGCGCAAAGCAGAAAAAGCTCATGGATTACAACGTCGCATCGAAGGTCCAGATGTTAAAGGCAAGCGCGTTCTAGCTGTTGAAGACACATCAACCACCGGTGGTTCTGTATTAACTGCAGTTGAAGCGCTCATTGAAGCCGGCGCAATTGTTGTGGCAGTTGCAGTCATTGTTGAGCGCGGAGCAGAACCAAAGATTAAAGAGGCTGGTTATGAATACCGCGCTGCTTATCAATTAGCAGATCTAGGTTTATAGGCTTTATTTGTGATGCTTGCGAGTTTGCCACTCGCGAAATATTTCTACGATAACCGGTAGAAGTGAGATCAAAACAATTAAACCAACGATAGGCAAGATATAAGCATCAACTGAGCCTTTTAGTTTTTCGCCTAAAACAAAACCAAGACCAATAACTAGTTGAGTCCAAATAACTGCGCCCACAACATTCCAGACAAAAAACTTCTTTGCACTCATTCCAATAACGCCGCACATGGGATTGAGTAATGTGCGAATAAAAGGAACAAAGCGCGCTAAAACAATTGCTTTACCTGGACCATATTTACGTAACCACTTTTCAGTTGCAACAACTCTTTGATGATTAAAGACTCGACCATCGGGGCGATCAAAGAGTTTGCGGCCATATTTATGGCCAAACCAGTGACCTACTTGTGCACCTGTAATTGCAGCTATGGGCGCTCCAATAAACAAAGCTGCTGGCGCTAAATGTGCATCCCCCAAAATCGCTGCCCCTGAGCCAGATGCGGCAACGCCTGCGAGAAAGAGAAGTGAGTCGCCAGGAAAAGCTAAGCCAACGAGCAAGCCAGTCTCAGCAAAGATGATGGCCAAGACCCCAATGAGGCCCAGGTCAGAGACGATGGAGTGCGCATCAAAGAGGTTCATGCCAGGCAGGCTACCCCACGAAACCACCCCATATGAGGAAGTTAGTTATCAAATTGTTGTACTTACACGCTCACTTGCACGTGCTTTGCCTTGCTTGGATACAGGCTGCCATAAAGAATTAGCCCACCACGGGATGCGGGTTTCACAGTGGGCCCGGACCGTTGACCCCCTAAGGACAAAAATGAAAAGAAAAGGTTTAGTAGCGCTCGTTGGCGCAGCAGCTCTTTCTCTCGTAGCGTCATTGATCACAACAACTTCAGCATCTGCTGCAGTTAACTGTGATCCATACACAGGCTACGCAAAGATGAAGGGCAAGACAGTAACAATCTTTACTTCAATCCTAGAACCAGAATTAACAACACTAAATACAGCAACAGCTGATTTCCGTGCTTGTACTGGAATTAACATCAAGATCGAAGGATCAAACCAGTTCGAAGCTCTACTACCTGTTCGTGTTAAGGGTGGAAATGCTCCAGATCTAGCGTGGATCCCACAGCCAGGTCTTCTTGCAAAGCTTGTTGAGACTGGAAAAGTTCTTCCAGCTCCAAAGTCAGTAGTTGCAAACGTTGACAAGTATTGGTCTGCATCATGGAAGGCATACGGAACTGTAAAGGGTAAGTTCTATGCAGCTCCATTCGGATCAAACATGAAGTCACTTGTTTGGTACTCACCAAAGCAGTTCGCAAAGAACGGTTACAAGGTTCCAACAACTTGGAATGACATGACAGCACTTGCTGATTCAATGGCAGCCAAGGGACAAACTGCATTCTGCGGTGGTCTAGGTTCTGGTGGAGCAACAGGTTGGCCAGCAACTGACTGGGTAGAGCAGATGGTTCTACGCGATCACGGTTCAGCTGTATACAACGGTTGGGTTAACCACACAGTTAAGTTCTCTGATCCACGCATCGTGGCATCAATGGAAAAGGTTGCAGCTTGGATGCAGAATCCAAAGTGGGTTGGCAACGTTAAGGGAATCGCAACAACTGCATTCCAGGATGCAGGACGCGGAATTCCTGATGGTAAGTGCATGATGCTTCAGCAAGCATCTTTCTACGGAAATATCATTGCTGAATCAGGCGCAACAATCGCACCAAACGGTGATGCATTTGCGTTCTACCTACCAGCTACAAACTCAAAGGTAACTGTTCCTGTTGTTGGTGGAGGCGAGTTCACAGCTGCTTTCGCTAAGCGCGCAGAGGTAGTTGCTGTACAGACATACCTATCATCAGCAACATTTGCTACATCTCGCGTACAGCTAGATAACTGGATCTCTGCTAACAGCGGTGTTCCTCTAGCTGCATACAAGAACCAGGTAGACAAGCTTTCAGCTACATACCTATCAAATCCAAAGTCAACATTTGGATTCGATGCTTCTGACTTAATGCCAGCAGCAGTCGGTGCAGGATCAGAATGGCGTGAATTCACTGCATGGTTCGGTGAAGGCAAGTCAATTGCTGATGTTGTAAAGGCAATCGACGCTTCTTGGCCAAAGAGCTAATACAGCGTAAAAAGTAGTAAACGAAGGAGGCCACCTTTGCGGGTGGCCTCCTTCGCACTTAGTAT
>JBDLTD010000118.1:0-3125 GCA_039799185.1 Actinomycetota bacterium
TTGCGAGCAAGGTGTATTCACCGCAATATGTTCTGTGGTTAACACCATTAGCTGTTATTGCACTCACGAATAAAAAAGATCTACACGCATTTTGGTTATGGCAAGCAACTGAAGTTATTTATCACGTTGCAATCTGGCAACACCTCGCATCTGTGACGGGTGCGAAATTTGGGCTGGCCTCGACCGCCTTTGCGATCCTGACCCTGGTCCGAATCGGGGGCACGATCTACCTGATGGCAGTCCTGGCCAGGAGGGCCTTACAGGCTCGAAATACGCACAGCAGGCTCCTCGATTTACTGTTTGAGGCCCAAAAGCCTTACCCTTAGCCCTCTTAAAGCCTAAGGTTTTCCTTAGGTAATAAGGAATTTAACCCTCCTGTCACGGAAATACCGTGGCCGTCTTAGTCCAGAGGAGGTCGGGTTAACACATGCGTCATTATGAACTTATGGTCATTCTTGATCCAGAACTAGAAGAACGCACAGTCACACCAAGCCTAGAAACATACTTGAAGATCATTAAAGACTCAGGTGGAACAGTCAACAAGCTCGACTTGTGGGGCCGTCGCCGTATGTCTTTTGAAATTCAGAAAAAGGGCGAAGGTATCTACGCAGTCATTGATATGAATTGCGAACCAGCAGCGATTAAGGAATTAGATCGCCAGCTTAATTTGAACGAATCAGTGTTACGCACAAAGGCAATGCGTCTAGACGCATAATCTTTGTGTATACATGATGCTAGGACTCCACGAGTAGAGATGAGGAAATAAAATGGCAGCAGGAGATACAACTATCACGATGATCGGCAACTTAGTTGACGATCCAGAGCTTCGTTTCACACCATCAGGTGCGGCCGTTGCAAAGTTTCGTGTTGCATCAACACCACGCTATTTAGATAAGCAAACTAATGAATGGAAAGATGGCGAGAGCCTTTTCCTTCAGTGTCAGATCTGGCGTCAAGCAGCTGAAAATGTTGCAGAGTCACTGACAAAAGGAATGCGCGTCATTCTCTCTGGTCGCTTGAAGCAACGTTCTTATGAAACTAAAGAAGGCGAAAAGCGCACTGTCTTTGAGGTAGAAGTTGATGAAGTCGGACCATCACTACGTAACGCAACTGCAAAGGTCACTAAGACCCAACGCGCTGGCGGAACAAGTGGCGGATTCTCTGCACCTGCTGCAGCTGATTCATTCAACGAAGATCCATGGGCAGCAGCTTCATCTTCACCGGCAGGCGGAGGTTGGGGAGCATCCTCAACAACCGACGAGCCACCGTTCTAAACCAACCTATCCATCCATTCCTAGTTAATAACTAGGGCCCGAAAAGGAGCACCACAATGGGAGCAAGAAATAACAAGACTCTTCGTGAACCGAAGAATAAGGGCGCAAAAGCCGCTGCCCTGAATAAGAAATTTAAGAAGAAGCCATGCAGCTTCTGCCAGCAGAAGGTTAGCTATATCGATTACAAAGATATTGCCACCCTTCGTAAGTACATCTCAGATCGCGGCAAAATCCGCGCTCGCCGCGTTACAGGTGCCTGCACACAGCACCAGCGTTCAATCGCAACTGCGGTAAAGAACAGTCGTGAAGTAGCACTACTTCCTTACACATCAACAGCGCGATAAGGGGAACTGACTATGAAACTCATCCTTACTCGTGAAGTTGCAGGCGTTGGTTCTGCAGGAGATGTTGTAACTGTTAAAGATGGCTTCGCACGCAACTTCTTGTTGCCACGCGGAAATGCAATTGCATGGTCACTTGGTGGAGAAAAGCAGATTCAGAGCATTCGCCGTGCGCGTTCAGCTCGTGAAGTACGCGATATCGACCACGCTAAAGAGATCAAGGCCAAGCTGGAGTCAGCAACTGTTGTTGCTAAGGCAAAGGTTGGCGCAAAGGGCGCGTTGTTTGGTTCAGTAACAGATAAAGATGTTGCTGGTGCAATCAAGGCAGCTGTTGGTCTAGATATCGATCGTCACTCTATTAAGACTGCCGGACATATCAAGAAGACTGGCAACCACGATGTGAAGGTCGCACTTGGCCACAATATCGTTGCAAAGATTACAGTTTCTGTAGTCCCAGAATAAAAGTAATTAATAAGAAGGCCCGTCGCTTATGCGGCGGGCTTTTTTATTTGCTTGTAACAGCTACCAAGGCTTTTTTGAAGTACTCACTTGTAAACTCTGTGCGCGCTAAATCGTATTTAGACATTCCCCACTCCCAGAAATCAAATTCAATCTCACTCACAGAATCTTGAATCGATGCCCATAGCGTCCATCCATACTTTGCCATAAGCGCCCACAACCAAGCACGTGCAACTTTATCGGGGCGATGTGATCCGAAATAGGCAGTGACTAACTCTTCTAGCGCCTCTATTGGCAAGAACGCCTCTGCCCACACGTTGCCAATCTCAAAGCAGGCATCGTTATTTCCTGAGTATTCATAGTCAATAAGCCATATTTTCTTGCCATCATCAATGAAATTGCCTGGCAATAAATCATTATTACAAGGCACTAGCCCTTCAAATAAAACCTCAAAAGCTTTCTTAATTTGAGCAACCATAGGTTCAAACTCCACATAACCCTCTGGAACTCTAAAGCCCTGTTCTTTTACAATCTTAAAATAATTACTCTGCGTATTAAACATATTGAACTCATGATCAAAAGGCTCAAGTGCGTGCAGGTTGCGCAAACTTGTAGCAATGCGGGGCAAGTTAGCGCCAACATCGGCTGCGCCATATGTCTTGCCACTGATGTAGGAAATAAGAAGTAGACCTTCACCGGGTATGTAATCCAAAACTTCGGCTCCCACGCCACCTTTGCCGGCAATGGTCGTGTTTATAAATTCAGAGCCTCTATCGATTGCCAGAAAGTCTGAGGAGTTACTAGAGACGCGGGCAACGTATTTATCGGCGGGAGTTTCTATAAGAAAGTTTCTATTGGTTAAGCCGCCAGAGAGTTCTTTAATGGAGGTGCGCTGTGCAAGCAGGGCGATTTTATTGAAACGTTCACCGAACTCTTGCTCAAGGACACTATCGGCAGGCACGCATTCAGGATACATTTCATATGTGGCCGTGTCAGTAGTTCCAACCCGAGCAAAAATCATCATTATTGGTGGTGGCGTGGGCGGAACATC
>JBDLTD010000119.1:0-3109 GCA_039799185.1 Actinomycetota bacterium
CATGTTCTTGATCAACTCCTGCGCCTTTTGCACCCAGTAATGCCATTTATTACTGAGCAGCTTTGGACCACATTAACTGGGGCAGAATCACTTGTTATTGCTGCTTGGCCCGTGGCAAATGCTGCCCACGTTGATAAGGCATCAGAGAAGCTAGTTGCTGAGATGCAAGAGATTATTACCGATGTTCGCAGATTTAGAAATGATCAAGGAATAAAGACTTCGCTCAAGATTCCTGCACGATTTGTGGCAAAGGGTGCCATTGCCGATTATGCAAGTGCGATGGCATTTGTATTGCGTCTTGAACTAGGTGAGATTACGCCAAGTGCAAAGGTTGAAATCGGTTCTGTAAAGGTTGAGTTCGACTTAACTGGATCCATTGATGTTGTTGCCGAGCGTGCACGTTTAGAGAAAGATTTAGCTGCAGCGATTAAGGATAAGCAAACTGCTGAGGTGAAACTCAATAATGATGGTTTCATGGCTAAAGCACCTGAGAGCGTTGTTGTTGAAATCCGTGAACGTCTTGCTAAAACAAGTACTGACATCGAACGAATCACTGCCCAGCTTGGCGCACTACCTCAAGCATGATTATTTCACCCGATGATCAAGAGCGCGTTGACGCTATAGAGCAGGCATTACTTGCGCGCTGGCCTGAAGTTCGAATTGATCCAACTACAGAGCGCATTGCAGCGCTGGTTGATATTTTAGGTTCCCCGCAACTTACTTACCCAACAATTCATGTGGGTGGAACAAATGGAAAGACCACCACAACACGAATGATTGATTCTTTGTTGTTTGCCCATGGGTTGCGCACAGGACGCTTTACTAGCCCACATCTTGAAACCTACCGTGAACGTATTGCTATTAATGGCGAGCCTATTGATCCTAAAGATTTAATCTTTGCTTATAACGATATCGCTGCATATTTAGATTTAATGGATGAGAAGTTTGAACATCCCATCTCTTTCTTTGAGGCAATCACAGCTCTTGGCTTTGTTTCATTTGCTGAGCACCCAGTAGATGTTGCTGTTATTGAAGTTGGCATGGGCGGGCAGTGGGATGCAACTAATGTTGTTGATGCCGATGTTTCAGTAATTATGCCTATTGGCTTTGATCACATGGAATATCTAGGAAATACGCTCCATGAAATCGCTGCAACTAAGGCTGGAATCATTAAAGAAGGCGGCTTTGTTGTCTTAGCTCAACAAGAGCCAGAGGCAGCTAAAGAGTTAATCCGCAAAGCTGCAGAGGTTGGCGCAGATGTTGTGCGAGAGGGTGTTGAGTACTCAGTTGCCTCAAGAGCAATTGCGGTCGGGGGACAGCTACTTACTATTCAAGGTTTGCACGATACCTACGATGAAATCTTCCTACCCTTACATGGAAAGCACCAAGCAGCTAATGCCGCTAGTGCACTAGTTGCAGTGGAAGCTTTCTTTGGAGATCAACCGTTAGATATTGAAGCGGTGCGCGCAGGCTTTGCTGCAGTGACTTCACCTGGGCGTTGTGAGGTTGTGCACCGTGATCCCACAGTGATTTTGGATGCTGCGCACAATCCCCATGGCGCTAAAGCGCTAGCCCAGACGCTTAAGAATGAATTTAACTTTGATGAGATTGTGGCTGTTGTGGGAGTTTTTGGCGATAAAGATGCCCTTGGAATCTTGCAAGAGTTAGAGCCAATTATTGATCATGTCATCGTTACCCAAAGTTCTTCTTCACGTGCCATGTCATCATCTGATTTAGAAAAGCTAGCAACCTCAGTTTTTGGCAATGATCGAGTATTTGAAGTTAAAGATTTAGACACGGCCCTTGATCGCGCCGTGGGTGATGCAACCAGACCATTGAGTGAAGACACTGTTGGGATTATTGTGACGGGCTCAGTTGTTACAGTTGGAGAAGCCAGAACCTATTTGAGAAAGAAGTTTGCGCAATGAAAATTTTAGGAGCAACTGTTCTTGTCATGGAGAGCTTAACTTTAGGTTTTGCGATTTTGCTTGCAACTAAAGATCAATCAACGGCTGCCTTAATCTA
Source organism: Actinomycetota bacterium (assembly GCA_039799185.1). Classification (GTDB taxonomy): domain Bacteria; phylum Actinomycetota; class Actinomycetes; order Nanopelagicales; family Nanopelagicaceae; genus Planktophila. Next base: position 2,026 of record JBDLTD010000119.1, read on the forward strand.
TGGCTCAGTAATTTCACTGCTGCTCTTTCTCAATGCCGGCATTCTCAAGCGACGTTCAGGTTTATATATCGGCTCGGTTTTGCAGATTTTCATGATTAGTTTCGGCTTCTTCGTCCCATCCTTCTTTGTTATTGGGGTGATATTCCTAGGACTATGGGCCGCGGCCATCATTGTGGGCCGCAAGGGAGAAGCTGCGCGTGCGGCTCTTATGGCACAAGCAGGGGAAAAGGCCTAATAGACTAGGCAGGTGAGCACAGAGAAAACCTTGATCCTGGTTAAGCCAGACGGAGTCCGTCGTGGTTTAGTGGGCGAAGTTATCTCTCGTGTTGAAACAAAGGGATATTCCATCGAAGCGTTACGTTTACTTAACGCTGATCGCGCATTACTTGAACAACACTATGCAGAACATATTGGTAAGCCATTCTATGAACCACTTGTTGAGTTCATGATGTCGGGACCAATCGTTGCAATGGTTGCTTCAGGTAATCGTGTTATCGAAGGGTTTCGTTCCTTAGCTGGAGTTACTGATCCAACAGTTGCAGCACCCGGAACAATCCGCGGTGACTTAGCTCGCGATCAAGGCACCAAAGTAGTTCAGAATATTGTGCATGGCTCAGATTCACCTGAATCGGCTGCGCGCGAGATTCAAATTTTCTTCCCTAAATAATCAAGGAGTACAAAAGTATGAGTTCACAAAACAGAATGTCCTTCATCGGTCGCGATATGGCCGTTGACCTAGGAACTGCAAACACGCTTGTTTATGTGCGCGGACGTGGCATTGTTTTGAATGAGCCATCAGTAGTTGCCGTCAATCAAGATAGCGGTGGAATTTTAGCTGTGGGTCTTGAAGCCAAGAAGATGATTGGCCGTACTCCAGGAAATATCGTTGCTATTCGCCCACTTAAAGATGGTGTGATTGCAGACTTTGAAACAACTGAGCGCATGCTGCGCTACTTTATTCAAAAGGTGCACCGTCGCCGTTACTTAGCTAAGCCTCGTATTGTGGTGTGTGTTCCATCAGGTATTACTGGTGTGGAACAGCGCGCAGTTAAAGATGCTGGTTACGCAGCAGGTGCTCGTAAGG
>JBDLTD010000120.1:0-3732 GCA_039799185.1 Actinomycetota bacterium
TCTAGAGATTGAAAACCGAGTTCCAACTGCTGTGCTGGATCAATTGCGAGCAAAGGGTCATGATGTGAAGCCACTTGCTGCATGGGGACATGGCTCATCTGTGCAATTGATGCAGGTGTTACCTAATGGAACCTTTGCTTTTGGATCAGACCCTCGTTGCGAAGGTCACGCGTCAGGTATTTAGAGTGATGCAAATGCTTCTTCAAGAACGCTTAATGCATCCTTTAGAAGCTCATCTGTAATAACAATTGGTGGCAAGAAGCGCACAACATTTGAGTAGGTACCAGCTGTAAGAACAAGTACGCCCTTGCTCTGGCAATACTTCACAACTGCGTTCATCGCTGCAGTGTTAGGTGTCTTTGTGCCTGGCTCAACTAATTCAACTGCTTGCATAGCGCCGCGGCCACGAACTTCACCGATTACTGGGTACTTTGCTTGCAGGGCACGCAGTGATTCACCAAGAATCTTTCCAATGTGATTTGCTCGCTCGACTAGCTTTTCAGCTTCCAAAGTTTCAAATACGCCAAGTGCTGCAGCACATGCCAGTGGATTACCACCGTATGTTCCGCCAAGACCTGAGACGTGAACTGAGTCCATGATCTCTGCACGGCCTGTAACACCTGCAAGTGGAAGTCCACCTGCAATGCCCTTGGCTGTGACAATCATGTCTGGCACAACGTTTTCGTTTTCAACAGCAAACATGTTGCCTGTACGAGCAAAGCCTGTCTGCACTTCATCTGCGATGAAGATAATTCCATTATCAGTTGAGTACTTAGATAACGCTGGCAAGAAACCCTTTGGTGGAACGATAAATCCACCCTCACCTTGAATTGGCTCGATAAGAATTGCGGCAACATTGTGTGCGCCGATTTCCTTATCAATCTTGTGGGTAATCATTTCGATTGAATCTTCAGTAATAGTTGCTTGATCCCCCACCCAGTGGAATGAGTAAGGCATTGGGACGCGATATACCTCAGGAGCAAAAGGACCAAAGCCCTCCTTGTATGGCATGTTCTTTGCAGTTAACGCCATAGTTAAATTTGTACGGCCGTGATAGCTATGTTCGAAAACAACAATTGCTGGGCGCTTGGTGAAGTGACGTGCAATCTTTACAGCGTTCTCAACTGCTTCAGCACCTGAGTTAACAAGTAATGACTTCTTCTTATGTGAACCAGGTGTCATTGCATTGAGTTTTTCGCATACTTCGATGTAGTTCATATATGGGGCAACAGTGAAACATGTATGTGTGAAAGCTTGCACTTGTTCAATCACTCGATCAACAACGCGTTGCGCTGAGTTACCAACGCCAGTAACACCGATTCCTGAACCTAAATCAATAATCTGGTTGCCATCGATATCGAGCAAGATTGCATCACTTGCACGTTCAATAACAACTGGAATTGCCATACCCAATCCGCCAGAAGTCGCTTCCGTGCGGCGCTTAAGCGCCTCAGTGGATTTTGGTCCCGGAATAGCGGTAACCAAACGACGTTCTTGAGTCAGATTAGTAAGTGTGGTCATGGGAAAAGTCTAAGGCCTTATTTCGCATCAGGGGACCTAGTAGTTACCCTTGGCGCTATGAGTTCACTGAGAGATTCGGCACCGCTTCTAGATGCCTACCTCTCTTACTTTGAAACCAAGCGCACACCTTTCACAATCCCAGGTCACAAGCAGAGGGCTTCGCGCCTAGATGCCGGCTTAGGGGTGGTCGTTGATGGTGACACACCTTTATACGGTGGCTTAGATGAAATTAAGTTAACCAACCAGACATTAAAGAAAGCAGAAGCTCTAGCTGCCACCTTATGGAAGGCAGACTTCGCTCGCTTTTCAACTGGTGGATCAACGCATGCTAACCAAGCAATGATCTTGGCTCTAGGAAAACCTGGAGACAAAGTTGCACTCTCACGCACTGCGCACCGCTCAATTCTTAGCGCACTTGTGTTGGCTGGTTTAGAGCCAATCTGGTTATCACCTCAGATTGATGAAGCAACGGGTGTGCCAACTGGTATTTCAGTTTCAGAGTTTGAAAAGGTCATTAATCAAAAACCAATTGCGCTTCTTCTGACAGAGCCCGGCTATTTAGGAACTTTGTCAGACCTTCCAGCCTTAGTTGCAAGTGCACACTCACATTCAATTCCTGTCATTGTCGATGCGGCATGGGGCGGACACTTTGGTTTCTCACAATTAACTCCACAGCATTGCTTGCAGATGGGCGCAGATGCACTTATTACTAGTGTTCACAAAGCACTCCCTGGCTACAGCGCTTCAGCACTTCTACTAGCACAAGGAAAACTTCTTAACCTTGATCGCATTGAACAAAGCTTTGAAACAACTCATACCACTTCACCTGCAGGTGCTCCCCTGGCATCTATTGATGGCTGCCGCGCATTGCTTCAAACTCGCGGGGATGAATTAATCTCTCAACTAGTTAGTAACGTCAATTCTTTTAAGAACTCTGTTCAGTCTGACTTTGATTTGCCAATTTTCTTGAACGCAAGTGATTTTGCTGCTGGCCGCTTTGATTCAGCCAAGATTGTTCTGCGCGCTAATCAATTAGGCGCATCCGGAGTTGAGATTGAGAAGAAATTACAAGCTCAAAATATCCGCGTTGAGATGGCCGACAGTGACACGGTTGTCTTCATTGCAACTCTGGCTGATTCAACTGAAGAGTTTGAACATTTAGCTAGTGCGCTCATTCCTATTCTCACTTCACTACAAACAACCCCGCGCCCAACTGCAACCTCACTGAGTTGGTCAGTTGTTCCAACCGTTGCAATCTCAATGCGAGATGCCTACTTTGCAGATACCGAGATGGTTGCAGCGAAGGATTGCGTGGGCCGAATCTCTGCCGACTTAATTGCCCCTTATCCCCCAGGTGTTGCAGTGGTGGCTCCAGGTGAAGTTCTGACATCTCAGATTCTTGATGGTCTGGCGACAACCAAGGCGGCGGGTGTGCGAATCGCCTATGCCACCGATCCATCTCTTCATACCTATCGCGTTACTAAAAGTTAACTTTGACCCGATAGCATCTGCGGCATGTCTGATACTCAAACTTGGCAAAAGCGCGCACTTGATCTAAAGCCCCAATCACAGATTTTCATTGAGAACTACTCTCCTAGTGATGGTCACTTAATTTGTAATGTGGCATCTGGTGATAGCGAAGATATCAACCGCGCAGTTGCTTCAGCTAAAAAGGCTTTTGACTCCGGTATCTGGAGTGAGATGAATCCGCGTGATAAGAAAGCGATTATGTTGCGCTGGGCTCAATTATTAAATGAGAACAGAGAAGAATTAGCACTACTTGAGGCAATTGACACAGGTCGCCCGATAAGCGATGCATTAAGTGTGGATGCACCAAACTCTGCTCGAGTAATCCAGTGGTATGCAGAAACAATTGATAAAACTTACGATGAAATTGCACCAGCACCACGCAACGCTCTAGCAATGATCACGCGCGAACCGCTCGGTGTTATTGGAGCAGTTGTTCCTTGGAACTATCCAATGATGATTACTAGTTGGAAATTAGGCCCAGCGTTGGCCATGGGTAACACCATCGTTGTTAAGCCAGCAGAAAACTCATCTTTGAGCGCACTTAAAATGGCAGAGCTAGCAATTGCTGCAGGATTGCCTGCGGGTGTATTTAACGTTGTGCCAGGACTTGGTGCAGAGGCTGGACAAGCACTTGCACGTCATATGGATGTTGCAAAGATTGCATTCACCGGCAGCGGTCCA
>JBDLTD010000121.1:0-3099 GCA_039799185.1 Actinomycetota bacterium
CGCAAAGTCTTTCCACGGCGAACATCGGTGCGCATATCGCAACCAGATGCACAGTGCTCACACGCAGATGGAGTTGAAACTAAATCAAAGGGACGAGCACGGAATCGATATGCAGCACCAGTAAGTGCTCCTACCGGACAGATCTGAACTGTGTTGCCTGAGAAATAAGATTCAAAAGGTTGGTTTTCATAAATACCTACTTGTTGTAATGCTCCGCGCTCATTCAAAGTAATGAACGGATCAGATGCAATCTGCTCAGAGAATCGAGTACAACGAGCACAAAGAACACAGCGTTCGCGATCTAGTAAAACTTGTGAAGAGATATTGATTGGCTTTTGGAATGTGCGCTTCACGCCTTCGAAACGTGTTTCGCCCTGGCCATTGCTCATTGCCTGATTTTGCAATGGGCACTCGCCACCCTTGTCACACACTGGGCAATCAAGTGGGTGATTAATAAGCAATAGCTCCATCACACCGCGTTGCGCCTTTTCAGCCACAGGGGAAGTCAACTGAGTTTTAACAATCATGCCTGGCTCAACTGGAATGGTGCAAGATGCTTGTGGCTTTGGAAATGCACGACCATTAATTTCAATATCAACTAAACATTGGCGACATGCACCAACTGGCTCTAGAAGTGGGTGATCGCAAAAACGTGGAATCTGAATACCAAGTTGTTCTGCCGCACGAATTACTAACGTTCCCTTAGGAACGCTAACTTCAAATCCGTCGACAACGACAGTGATCATGTCTACAACTTCAGTGGTCATTTATGCACCTGCCCCTGCAAAAAGAGTTGATGCGACTGGATCAAATGGGCATCCACCGTGAGTGATGTGTGCGATGTATTCATCGCGGAAATACTTAATTGATGAAGTAATTGGACTTGTTGCACCATCACCTAGAGCACAGAACGAGCGGCCCATGATGTTGTCGCAAAGATCAAGCAACTTAGCAAGATCTGCTTCAGTACCCTTACCTGCTTCAAGATCGCGTAGAAGTTGTACTAACCACCATGTGCCTTCACGACAAGGTGTGCACTTACCGCATGACTCATGCTTATAGAACTCAGTCCAGCGCAATACTGCGCGAACAACACATGTTGTTTCATCAAAAATTTGAAGCGCTTTAGTTCCAAGCATTGAACCTGCAGCTGAAACACCTTCGTAATCCAATGGAACATCTAGATGTTCTGCAGTAAAGAGTGGAGTAGAAGATCCACCAGGAGTCCAGAACTTCAAAGTGTGACCAGTACGAATACCACCTGAGAGTTCAAGAATTTCGCGAAGAGTAATTCCAAGTGGTGCTTCAAACTGTCCTGGGTTATTCACGTGACCTGAGAGTGAATAAAGTGTTGCACCTTTGCTCTTCTCAGTTCCCATGCTCTGATACCACTCGGCGCCATTAGCAATAATTGCTGGCACTGAAGCAATAGATTCAACGTTATTTACAACTGTTGGGCGGGCATAAAGGCCTGCAATAGCTGGAAATGGTGGGCGCAAACGTGGTTGTCCACGGAAGCCTTCAAGTGAATCTAGGAGTGCAGTTTCTTCACCGCAGATATATGCACCAGCGCCAATATGTAGAACAACATCAATTCCATTACCTAATAGACCTGCTTTGTATGCATCTTCAATTGCTTGATTAACACGACGAACAACATGTGTTACTTCGCCTCGAATATAGATAAATGCATGCTTTGCACGGATTGCGTGACAAGCGATGATGCAGCCTTCGATGAGAACGTGTGGGTTTGCCATCAACAATGGCGTGTCCTTACATGTTCCAGGCTCTGACTCATCGGCGTTAACAACTAAGTAGTGCTCTCTGTTATCGCCCTGTGGAATAAATCCCCACTTCATGCCAGTTGGGAAACCTGCTCCGCCACGACCACGTAACCCTGAGTCTTTTACAAGTTGAATAATTGCATCGGGATCCATTGCAAGAGCTTTCGCTGATGCGGTGTAACCACCATGGCGCTTATAGCCCTCAATTGTGAATGAATCTTTCTCATCCCAATGCGCAGAAAGTACTGGAGTTAACTTAGTCATTTACTTAGTTTCTCCCTTTGCAATTTTCAAACCAAGAAGTGTTGGTCCACCAGCTTGAACGCCTTCATTTGCTCTTCCATCATTTAATCCTGCAAGAACTTCAGAGGCTTGCTTCCATGTGACCAAAGTATTTGGACCACGTGTTGGTGGCTTTGGATTTCCAGCACGCATTGAATCAACTAAATCTTTGGCAGATTGAACAGTCTGGTTGTCATAGAACTCCCAGTTAGCCATAACCACTGGTGCGTAGTCACATGCAGCGTTGCACTCAATATGCTCAAGTGAAACCTTGCCATCAGATGTAACACCATCGTTTTCAATTCCAAGGTGATCTTTAAGTGCACCCATGATTTCGTCCCCACCCATGATGGCGCACAAAGTATTTGTGCAAACACCCACGTGGTATTCGCCCACAGGCGTTGGCTTGTATTGGGTATAAAACGTAGACACAGCAGTGACTTCAGCTGCTGCTAGATCTAACTGCTGGGCAATGATTTCAATGCCTTCATTTGTCACATAACCCGCACGTGATTGAACAAAGTGCAACAACGGCATGATGGCAGAACGAGGACGTGGATAACGCTTAATAATCGTTTCCATGATTGCTAGATCTTCATTTGAGAATGCCATTAGCGGTCAACGCCTCCCATAACTGGATCGATAGAGGCAACAGCACCAATGATGTCGGCGACCATGCCGCCTTCACTCATCGCAGAAGTTGCTTGCAAGTTATTAAAAGATGGTTCGCGAAAGTGCATGCGATAAGGCTTAGTTCCACCGTCAGAGACAACTTGAGCACCAAGTTCACCGCGTGGAGATTCAATTGCCACATAGACCTGGCCTGCAGGAACATGGAAACCTTCTGTAACTAACTTGAAGTGGTGAATCAATGACTCCATCGATGTTCCCATAATTTCACGGATGTGATTGAGAGAGTTACCAAGTCCATCACCGCCCATTGCAAGCTGTGCTGGCCAAGCAATCTTCTTATCTGCAACCATGACAGGTGCACCTTCTAGTTTTTCCAACTTATCAAGTGCTTGTTCAACAA
>JBDLTD010000122.1:0-3085 GCA_039799185.1 Actinomycetota bacterium
GGAATCTGATGCTGGAACTTATTTCTTAACTGACTTTCTCGCTAAATCTTTCCACCGAAGTGTCATGGTTGAACTGGGTCTAGATAAGCGACCAGAGCTGCGTGATGACTACTTTAAGAACTATTCGCGGGTTATCTGGCTTGCCCAAGTTCCGAGTAAAGAGTTAGAAGAGCTAGCTACACAAGCTGCTGCGAGTATTGGTTTGCCTCTTGAGATTCAAAACGTTGGTTATGGTCAGTTAGCTGAGCAGGTTAAAGAGCTACTTCGTAACTAACATTACTTCCAATGCCTTCTGGGCAATTGGTGAGAGCAATGATTTATCTACATCTTTATGTAAACGCTCAATCATTACTGGAGTCCAGAACTGAACTATGTGATGGGCAACCTTAACTTCAGGAGCATCAGTAACTGGGAAGTTTGCTGCAATCTGATTCACCATGCGAATAATTGATGCCAACTGAACATCTCCATCGATATGGGTTTCTACCATCGCACCTGGGCCTTGGGCGCTAGGTGTAATTTCAACTGCAGTTACTTTGTACTCAGGACAGTTCGTTGCCCAGTCTGAGAAATCAGTAGTAATGACGTTAGCGCCACTTTCTGGGAAGTGGAAAGTTGTGTAAACAACTCCGGCTGGAACTTCGTCAGTGATGCGCGCACGCATAATCGTTTCGCCCACACGAGATGAAAGTTTGACCCAAGAACCATCGGCAATACCGCGAAGCTGGGCATCTGATTCATGTAGATCCAAAATATCTTCGGTGTGCCAGATGTTATTTGCCGTACGACGTGTTTGTGCACCCACGTTGTATTGACTCAAAACACGGCCTGTAGTGAGCAAAAGTGGGAATTTACGTGTGGCCTTTTCATCTGTTGCAACGTAAGGAGTGCGGTTGAACTGACCCAAACCACGCATAAAGGTTTCTAAATGCATCGTAGGTGTTCCTTCAGGATTGGCCTCATTACATGGCCACTGCAAACTTCCAACTTCATCGAGCTTTTTAAAAGAAACTCCAGCAAATGTTGGTGTAGTTGCAGCAATCTCATCCATGATTTCTGCTCCGCTGCCATAAGACATTGGATAACCCATGGCAGTTGCAAGATCACAGGTAACTTCGTATTCACTCTTTCCGGTTGCCGATTTCATCACTGGGCGAACACGGTTAATACGGCGTTCAGCATTAGTGAAAGTTCCATCCTTTTCAAGAAATGATGTTCCTGGCAAGAAGACATGGGCAAACTTTGCAGTTTCATTCAGGAATAGATCTTGAACTATGACCATATCCATAGCGCGAAGTGCTGCGTGAACGTGTGATGTGTTTGGATCAGACTGAGCAATATCTTCGCCTTGGACATAGAGCCCACGGTAGTTACCAGCAATTGCTGCATCAAACATATTTGGAATTCGCATTCCAGGCTCTGCATCAAGTGTTACGCCCCACTTGTCATTAAAAATCTTGCGAGTATCTGCATTTGAAATATGACGGTAGCCCGGCAGTTCATGTGGGAAAGAACCCATATCGCATGAGCCTTGAACGTTGTTTTGTCCGCGCAGTGGATTAACTCCAACACCTTTACGACCAATGTTTCCTGTGACCATTGCAAGGTTTGCAATACCCATCACCATTGTTGACCCTTGGCTGTGCTCTGTTACTCCAAGACCGTAATAGATAGAACCGTTTGGAGCTGATGCAAACAGTCTGGCAGCTTTGCGAATCTCTTCTGCTGGCACGCGAGATGATGCCTCTAGAACCTCTGGTGAGTTTTCAGGAAGAGAAATGAATGCTTCCCATTCCTTAAATGATTTCTCTTCACAACGAGCGTCAATAAAGTCACGCTTAGCTAAACCTTCAGTAACAATGACGTGTGCCAAGGCATTAATTACTGCAACGTTTGTTCCTGGCATTAACTGCAAGTGATGAGCTGCAACCACACCTGGTGTGCGAACGAGTGCAATAACGCGTGGATCAACGACAATGAGTTGGGCGCCTTTGCGAAGCGCCTTCTTCATGCGTGATGCAAATACTGGGTGAGCAGATGTTGGGTTAGCGCCAATCAACAAGATCACATCACTGTGCTCAACAGACTCAAAATCCTGCGTTCCAGCTGATGTTCCAAATGCTTGGCCAAGTCCATATCCAGTTGGTGAGTGGCACACACGAGCGCATGTATCAACATTGTTATTAGCAAATGCAGCGCGCACCATCTTTTGAACTACGAAGACTTCTTCATTTGTACAACGAGATGAAGTAATTCCACCAATTGCATTTCTGCCAGATTCAGACTGAATCTTCTTTAAACCAGTTGCCGCAAAGGAAATCGCTTCTTCCCATGAAACTTCTTTCCATGGGTCAGTGATTGCATTTCGAATCATTGGCTTTGTAATGCGATCGCTGTGGGTTGCATAGCCATAAGCAAAACGACCCTTAACGCAAGAGTGGCCTTCGTTAGCTCCGCCCTCTTTTAGTGGAACCATGCGTACGAGTTTGTCTCCACGCATCTCAGCTTTGAATGAACAGCCAACACCGCAGTAAGCACATGTTGTAATAACAGATGATGTTGGTGCACCAATAGTCAGCAAAGTCTTTTCAGTTAAAGCCCCTGTTGGACAGGCCTGCACGCAAGCACCACAAGATACGCATTCACTTTCCATAAATGATGTGCCCGAGGATGACACGCGGGCCTCAAAGCCACGGTTCTCAATCGTTAGTGCAAAAGTGCCTTGCACTTCATCACAGGCACGAACGCATCGATTACAAACGATGCACTCAGTTGAATCAAAGGTGAAATATGGATTGGACTCATCTTTAGCTAAATCTAAGTGTGTTGATGTTGCTGCATAGCGGCTCTCTGAAATTCCGATCTTCTTAGCAACTCCATGGACTTCGCACTCATCCCCCGTTGCGCACTCTGCTGGGTGATCAGAGAGATAAAGCTCCATGACACCTTTGCGCAGACGATCTAACTTCTCAGATTGAGTAACAACCTTCATTCCATCTGCCACAGGGGTTGTGCAAGAAGAAGGTGTTCCATTGCGTCCATCTACTTGGATTACACACAAGCGACATGAACCAAATGCCTTTAG
>JBDLTD010000123.1:0-3011 GCA_039799185.1 Actinomycetota bacterium
ACAATCCAACGAAATTGAATTTTCTGAAGCACTACTTGAAATACTTTCACAAGAAACAACTTGTCCTGCTATTTTCTCTGAAGGCGATGAACACCCAGCGAGCAGTAATAGTGCAACTGCCATAGCTAAGCGTTTCATCGAAAATCCTTATCTGTCTTTACTAGCAACTTTGCTTTTGCAACATCCATTTCGCCAATACCAACGCTAGGGCACATTTTTGCTACTGGGCATGCACCACAAGCAGGTTTGCGAGAATGACAGATTCGACGGCCATGCCAAATCATTCGTTGAGACAAATTGGTCCATTCTTTTTGCGGAATAAGCTCGCTAACAATTCTTTCTACTTTTACTGGATCCATTTCTTTAGTCCAACCAAAGCGACGAGAGAGTCGACCAAAGTGTGTGTCGACTGTTATTCCAGGAATATCAAAAGCATGACCTAAAACTACATTTGCAGTTTTACGACCTACACCTGGCAATGTAATTAACTCTTCAAGAGTGCTAGGAACTTGACCATTAAATTCTTCGGTTAATTTGATGCCAATTCCTTTTATATGCCTGGCTTTTGCACGATAAAAACCAGTTTGAAATACCAGTTCTTCGAGCTGATGAATATCTGCTCCTGCATAAGCTTTTGCAGTTTTATACTTCTTAAACAGAGCTGGCGTAATGGTGTTAACTCTCTTATCTGTGCACTGTGCGCTCAAGACGGTTGCAACTATTAATTCCAGCGGATTCTTAAAATCTAGTTCGCAGCGGATCTCTGGGTAAGTCTTGCTCAATATTCGATACACGGCCCGAGCCTCTTTTCGGATTTCACTATCTACGGGCATGAGGCTAAAGTACTACGCGTGACCATAGATTTAGATGCCGTACACAGAGCACCGCTCTTTACCGCCCTTGATGAAGCCGCTTCGGCTTCTCTTCGCGCACAAATGGATTTAGTAAAGATATCCAAGGGAAGCGTGTTATTTGCTGAAGGCGCAGATGGCGATCACCTATATGTAATCGTTGAAGGAAAGCTCAAGCTAGGTACATCCAGTGGTGATGGTCGCGAAAACCTTCTTTCAATTCTTGGACCTGGCGAGATGTTCGGCGAACTCAGCCTTTTTGATCCAGGCCCACGCACATCAACTGCAACTGCAGTAACTGATGCAAAGCTATTAAGTCTGGGACAAGCAAAGCTGCTTCCATGGCTTCGTGAAAATCCAGATGTTGCTCTTCACTTACTTGCTCGTTTGGCGCAGCGCCTTCGCCGAACAAATGAAGCTGTTGGCGATCTTGTTTTCTCTGATGTTCCAGGACGTGTTGCTAAAGCCTTAATTGATCTGGGTGAGCGCTTTGGTAAGAAAACTGATGAAGGCTTATATGTCCACCATGATTTAACACAGGAAGAGCTTGCTCAACTTGTTGGTGCATCTCGCGAAACAGTCAATAAAGCCCTTGCAGATTTCGCAGGACGTAACTGGTTAAAGCTTGATGGACGTGCAGTTTTGATTACAGACTTTGAGCGCCTACTTAAGCGCGGTAAATAGTTAGTCTGTAATTTCTACTGTTAGTTCAATTTCAACAGGTGAATTCAACGGCAATTCCGCAATTCCAACAGCGCTACGTGCATGCTTTGCGCCATCGCCCCAGATTGCCAAGAACAGTTCACTGGCACCATTAACAACAACTGGTGCGTTGATATAGCCAGGAACTCCGTTGACGTAACCAACAACTCGAACAATCTTTGTAATCTTGTTTACATCTGCAACAGTTTCAACTGCTGCTAATGCATTGAGTGCACAAACTTGAGCTAACTCTTTTGCGCGCTCTGGTGTAATTTCGCCATCAACTTTTCCCACTCCGGCCATTTCACCGTTCACAAGTGGAAGTTGTCCGGCAGTGAAAACAATATTTCCGGTGCGAATAGCTGGAACATATGCAGCAACTGGCTTTGCAGCAACTGGTAGTTCTAGACCAAGTTCTTTTAACTTTGCACGAACATCAACTTTATTCATGCGATTACTCTCTTCATGTAAGCAACTAGCTGTTCACCAGTTCCTGGTGCTGGAACAACTTGAACAAGTTCCCAACCATCAGAACCCCATGTATCAAGAATCTGCTTAGTTGCATGAGAAAGTAGTGGCACGGTTGCGTATTCATACTTGGTCATTTGTTTAACGCTGCTTTCACTAGGGCAGAAACAAGGCCACCATCGGCTTTTCCTGCGATCTTTGGCTTTACTGCTCCCATTACTTTGCCCATATCGCCAGGGCCCTGCGCACCAGTTGAAGCAATTGCTTCAGCGATGATTGCTGCAATATCTGCTTCACTGAGTTGGGCTGGAAGATACTTTGCAATAACTTCACCCTCACTCTTTTCTAGCGCTGATTTATCAGCACGGCCTGCATTTTCAAATGCTTCAGCAGCTTCACGGCGCTTTTTAGCTTCGCGAGATAGGACTGTGATTACTTCTTCATCACTAAGAACGCGTGCTTCTTTGCCAGCCACCTCTTCATTAGTGATTGCAGTTAGAACCATGCGGATGGTGCCTGAAGTAATTTCATCACGTCCGCGAATAGCTTCAGTGAGATCCTTCTTTAGCTGCTCTTTAATGCTCATGAAGTGAACTCTACTGCTAGTAATTCAGCGATCTGCGCAGTGTTTAAGGCTGCACCCTTGCGTAGGTTGTCTCCACAGAGGAATAGATCAATAGATTTCTTATCATCGAGTGATTGACGGACTCTGCCTACCCATGTTGCATCTGTTCCCACTGCATCATTAGGTGTTGGAAACTTCTTATTCTCTGGATCATCTAGAAGTGTTACTCCAGCGGCTTTTTCAAGAACCTTTTGAGCAGCTTTACGAGTAACTTCCTTCTTAAATGTTGCATGCACAGCTAGTGAGTGAGTAGTTAACACTGGAACACGCACACACGTAGTTGAAACCTTGAGCTTTGGCATTCCCAGAATCTTTCGGGATTCATTGCGCACCTTCAACTCTTCAGATGTGTAACCATCCTCTTT
>JBDLTD010000124.1:0-2963 GCA_039799185.1 Actinomycetota bacterium
GTAACCTTCATCTGGCAAAACGATGCCTAGGTTTTCTAGAACTGGCTCAAGGATGAAACAAGCAATGGATGAGCCGTGCTTTTTGAATGTGCGCTCTAAAGAATCTGCGTTGTTATAAGGAACTACATAGATCTCACCTGGAACGATTCCTTCTGGAATGTGAGCGATGGGATCGTTTTCATCACCAATCTTGTCGATGGGTGGCTTGCTTGATACTACGAATGGGTCATAGCTACCGTGGTAGCCGCCCTCAATTTTAACGATTGCATTCTTATCTGTTGCAGCGCGTGCTGTGCGCACGGCATACATTGTTGATTCAGTTCCTGAGTTAGTGAAGCGAACTAGATCAATACCAAAGCGACGACAGATGCGCTCTGCAGCATCAGTTGAAATAGGAGAAGGGGTGACAAAGAGAGTTCCACTCTCGAGTGCCTTCTTTACTTCCTCAACGATCACTGGGTTCAGGTGACCTGCCAGCATGGCACCAAAGCCCATGGAGAGATCGAGGAGCTGGCGACCATCAACATCTGTCATCCAGGCGCCATTAGCGCTCACGATGGAGATTGGATATGGGTCCCAGTGCTGGAAGCTAGAAGTTACGCCCATAGGCAATGACTTAAGAGCGCGCTTACTTTCTTCGGCGCTCTTGCCAGTTTGCTTGGTGAATAACTCCCATTCAGCTTTCAGGAGTTCGGCTACTCGCTCAGGTGAGACAGGAGTAGATGTTGAAGGAACGAATCTAAATGTTTCTCTGTGATTAGTTTGGGTAATCATTGTAAAACTTGTACGGCAAAGGTTTCAGCTTTTGAAACTCGTTTGAGAAGTACTCTCCCGGTTCGGTTTTTAGTCCTTTCGAACTAAGGCTCAAGTATCTCATGCCGTTTTTTAAAAGCAACCCCTGAAAAAGCCGGGAGTGTCATGCGGGAAAAAGGGATTTTATTTCATAAAAAGTGCGTTTAAGCGTTTTGTTGTGAAAAAAAGTCCAATAACTATCATTACAACAAAGTAAAAAGCATGGCCTAATAAAGCAAATTCTAGGTTACCTAAACAGAGTCCGCGGACTAAATTAATCGCATGCGTGAGCGGCAAGAGATTAACTGTGAATTGGAGCCACTCTGGGAAGACGCTGATGGGATAAAAAGATCCAGAAAAGAGAAACATGGGTAATAAGACAACTGTAACAATTTCTAACTGCTGAAAAGATTTCATATAAGAGGTAACAGCCATACCGCAGGCAGCAAAACCAAATGCGATGAGTACTGCAGCAGGGATAGCGAGCAAACCCCACACACTTTCTACTAAACCGAGTGGTGCAATCACTGCCATAAATGCGCAAGCGTAAGAAAAACCACGAAGCAATGCCCAACCAATTTCACCCAAGGCAACATCAAGTGGTCCCATAGAAGTTGCCAACATGCCATGGTAAATACGATCGTGATTGAGTTTAAAATACACATTCATCGTTGAGTCATAGATTGCGCCATTCATGGCACTTGTTGCAAGCAAGGCTGGGGCGATGAAAGCGGCGTATTTAATGCTTTCTCCACCCACAGCAATAGTTGGTAGTAGCTTTCCAATGCCGTAACCAAATGAGAGCAGATACAAAACTGGCTCTATAAAACCAGAGATAACGATCATGTATGTGGAGGATTTGAAAGCAATAAATCCACGTTCTAATAACTGAGGTACTCGACCAGAGTAAACACGCTCACCACGTTTACCAGCACGGGCATCGGCGATAGCAACAGCCATTGGGATAAACATCTACTTGGCCAATCGCTTCGTGAAGATGCGTGCAGAGAAGAAAAGACCGGCCACAAGCATGATGCCAAGGAATATGAAGTGAACCCAGATCATTGTTGGTGAAATGGCGTGACCATATGTCAGGTGTCGACCTAGCTCAGTTGCGTGCCAGAGCGGTGAGATCCAACCGATCCACTGGAGGAAGAAAGGCATTGATGTGAGCGGGAAAAACGTTCCGGAAAACATAAAAAGAGGCATCATGACGAAGCGGCCTAAAACAACAAAAAAGATGTTTTCGTCCTCTAATTTTCCAGCTAAAGCTTGCATGAGCGCACCAAATGATGCGCCAGCAAAGATTGCTGTTGGAATAGCTAGCCAAGCACGTGGAGATTCAAGTGCACCG
The DNA here is from genome assembly GCA_039799185.1 of Actinomycetota bacterium. Taxonomy (GTDB): domain Bacteria; phylum Actinomycetota; class Actinomycetes; order Nanopelagicales; family Nanopelagicaceae; genus Planktophila. Next base: position 2,147 of record JBDLTD010000124.1, read on the forward strand.
AATGCCCACATCACTCCAAAATATAAAACGACTGTGTAAAAGGCGCGGAAAAGTGCAGTAAGAAAAAGACCATATGAAATCTGACTACCAGTCAAAGGAGTTGAGTTCATTGAATAAAAAGTCTTATGCCACTTAAAACCTTCAAGGGTTGGGTAAATGGTTTCATCCATCGTGCCTTGAATTGCAGCTTGTGCAAGCAAAGCCGGTGCTAAGAAAGTTAAGTATTTAACGCCATCAACACCTGCTGGTCCAACGCTTTGATCGATTAAGCCACCCAGGCCAATTCCAACTGATATCAAGTACAAAACTGGGTTAGCAATAGCTATACCGATAATCATCCAGATCCACTTCATCATCTGGCGCGTGCGAGCCTGTGCAACATAGAGCGCACCGCGGGACTGGACTTTGGCTACATCTACAAGAACAAGTGAGCCCTGTCGGATATTAGTAAGACTCATTATTCGATCAGAGTTCTTCCAGTAAGGCGCAAGAAAACATCTTCTAGAGAAGATCTGCGCACAAGAGAAGTCTTGGGATGCAGATTTGCCGCATAAATCTTTTCTAGGAGTGCTTCACCATCTTCTGTATACATCAATACACGATCAGGTAGTTCCTCAATGCGCTCACACATCGCGCGCAGTTGATCTGCCATACCTTGATTGCGATCTGAACCAAAGCGAACCTCAAGAACTTCCTTTGTTGAGTAATCCTTAATAAGAGCAGCGGGATTTCCTTCGGCCATGATTGAGCCTTTATCCATCACCATCAGTCGATCACAGAGCTGTTCGGCTTCATCCATAAAGTGAGTAGTAATAAG
>JBDLTD010000125.1:0-2917 GCA_039799185.1 Actinomycetota bacterium
CGAGACCTGCAGCCCGCGGATTTCTAGAACGCTCATTATTTTCTCTCTTCTACTCGTGTACTAAATCTCAACCGTGACGGAATTTCCGTCGATTTTTACAGCATATGTTTCAAGACTGATATTTGCTGGCAAGGTCAATGCCTCACCGGTACGTAAATCGAATTCAGCGCCATGTAGCCAACATTCAATTTTATAATCTGTCACATCACCTTCTGATAAAGATGCTTCAGAGTGAGAGCAGGTATCGTCAACGGCAAAAACTTCATCGCCAACTCGCGCAACACAGATAGTTTTGCCATCTTTTTCAATCTTGACCGGCTTTCCGACCTGTAGTTGATCCAATGTTAAGTCGGCCATTTATGCACCAGCTCTTTCAAGTTCGCCATCGATACGTTCCATGAGGCGCTCTTGCACTTCTTCGTTACCAATCTCAGTAATGATTTCATTAAAGAAACCGCGAACAACAAGTCGGCGGGCATTTTCTAGAGTGATTCCACGTGACATCAAGTAGAACAACTGCTCATCATCAAAGCGACCAGTAGTACTTGCGTGGCCTGCGCCAACAATCTCGCCAGTTTCGATTTCAAGATTAGGGACCGAGTCCGCACGTGCACCATCTGTGAGCAAAAGATTTCGGTTGAGCTCATAAGTGTCAGTTCCCTGCGCAACTGCACGAATCAAAACATCACCGATCCACACAGTGTGAGCATCTCTGCCAGCAAGAGCACCCTTAAAGTTCACTCGAGATTTAGCATTTGGTACTGCGTGATCTACATGCATACGGTGTTCAAAGAACTGTCCAGTTGTTGCAAAATAAACCCCAAGAAGTTCAGCTGAAGATCCTGGGGCTGTGAACTCCACTGTTGGCAAGATTCGAACTACATCTCCCCCAACGGTTACTGTGATTGATTTGAAAGTTGCATCCTTATCCACCACGGCGTGGTGGCGGGCTGTGTAAACACTCTTTGAATCAAACTCTTGTAGTGAGACAAAAGTCAGTGATGATCCTGGAGCTAAGGCAATCTCTAAATCCTCAGCAAGTAATGTATCGCCGACATTTTCAACGATAACCGTTGCAACAGCATGGTTACCAAGTGAAATACGCACTCTGGAAAGTTCGGCTGAATCTAAGGCACCAGCTGAACGAGTAAGAAAGATTGGTTCCTTAATTTCTGCATTAGCCTCAATGACTAAATGCGAAACATCAGAGACTTCTCCTCGAATGCGCTCAATGATGACGTCATCGCTGACGGCAAGGGGTGCTAATGATTCACGTTTAAAGCTGGCACCCTTTGGTAATCCAGCTTTTGCAACTAGGGAGTTGCGGTCGGCGACAACGGCAGAGCCATCGTGCAAACCACGCAAGCGCTTGAGCGGTGTGAAACGCCAAGCTTCCTCGCGCCCAGTTGGGGTTAAGTAATTAGTTGTTAAAACAGACATTAACCAACTGCACCTTCCATTTGAAGTTCAATAAGACGATTGAGCTCTAGTGCGTATTCCATAGGAAGCTCGCGTGCGATTGGCTCAATAAATCCACGAACAATCATTGCCATGGCTTCATCTTCAGTTAATCCACGAGACATCAAGTAGAAAAGCTGATCATCAGAGATCTTAGAAACAGTTGCTTCATGGCCCATAGAGACATCATCTTCACGGATATCAACATATGGGTATGTGTCAGAGCGAGAAATTGTGTCAACAAGAAGTGCATCGCACTTCACTGTGCTCTTTGAGTGATGTGCTCCTTCTTGGACTTGAACAAGTCCACGGTAAGAAGTACGTCCGCCATTTCGTGCAACTGATTTAGAAATAACAGAAGATGATGTGTATGGAGCAGCGTGAACCATCTTGGCGCCAGAATCTTGGTGTTGTCCTTCACCAGCAAAAGCTAGAGAAAGAGTTTCACCCTTGGCATGTGGACCCATCAAGAAGATTGCTGGGTACTTCATAGTTACCTTTGAGCCGATGTTGCCATCTACCCATTCCATGGTTGCACCTTCAGCACATGTTGCGCGCTTGGTTACCAAGTTATAAACGTTGTTAGACCAGTTTTGAATTGTGGTGTAACGAACGCGTGCGCCTTTTTTCACAATAATCTCAACAACAGCTGAGTGAAGTGAATCTGACTTATAAATCGGAGCAGTACAGCCTTCAACATAGTGAATGTATGAATCCTCATCAGCAATGATTAATGTGCGCTCGAACTGGCCCATGTTCTCAGTGTTGATACGGAAATATGCTTGCAAAGGAATATCAACGTGAACGCCCTTTGGAACATAGATAAATGAACCACCAGACCACACAGATGTATTAAGAGCTGCGAACTTGTTATCTCCCACTGGAATAACTGTTCCGAAGTACTCTTTAAATAGCTCTGGGTGCTGCTTGAGAGCGCTATCTGTATCAAGGAAAATCACGCCTTGCTTCTCTAGATCCTCACGGATTGAGTGATAAACAACCTCTGACTCGTACTGAGCTGCAACACCAGAAACTAAGCGCTGCTTTTCAGCCTCAGGGATGCCTAGGCGATCGTATGTGTTCTTAATTTCATCTGGCAGGTCTTCCCATGTTGCAGCCTGCTTTTCTGTTGAGCGAACAAAGTATTTGATCGTGTCAAAGAAAATTCCTGAAAGGTCAGAACCCCAGTTAGGCATTGGCTTCTTCTCAAAGAGTGCAAGGCCCTTAAGACGAAGGTCAAGCATCCACTGTGGCTCAGATTTCTTAGAGGAGATGTCGCGCACGACATCCTCATTCAGGCCGCGCTTAGCGTTTGTGCCTGCATCACTTTTATCTGACCAACCGTATTCATAGTTGCCGATGCCTTCGAGTTCTGGATGTGCGATTGTCATGCACGTACCTTTCGCTTTGTTGTTGCTCTAGTTGTGGGTATAAATGTCGTGCACACTCCATCACCGTG
>JBDLTD010000126.1:0-2908 GCA_039799185.1 Actinomycetota bacterium
GATGAAACGTTAATTGCTGGGTATGCAAAGGCGCCTTTCTTGGCGCGATCCAGCATGTCTGCATAAATTTCTGGGGTTGCAATTGGCACAATGACTCCTAGTTACTTGGTGTAATCCCTAAAAGCGAGTGCAACTTTGAACCGTCTAGAGGCTTACGGCCAATCCTCTCACTTTGGCCCGAATCCCACAAAAGAGGCGCGAAAAAGCCCCTGGCTCGGGTGGACCAGGGGCTTAATTCATAGATCTATCTAGATGTAGGTCTTAAAGACCGAACCGGCAAAACGGAACAGAGCTGCGACCAGTGTGGCATTGCCGAAGAACTTAAATATCAACAAGAAGATTGACGTTATTCCCATGTGTGAGACCTCCTTTCGCGTTTGGCATTCTGGACGCCCCGCAAGTGTGAGAACTGCCCTACTCAAAACTCTGTTGATAACTGGCTCAGGCAGGTAATCTCACGTGTTATGAGCCAAGACCATGAGTCCTTAGAAAACTTATTGAGCGAAGATCGCCACTTTCCTCCAACTGCGCAGTTTGCTGCTGCTGCAAATGCGAAGCCTGATGAATATGTGCGTGCGGAAAAAGATCGTCTGGCTTTTTGGGATGAACAAGCTAAATCTTTGCAATGGGATTCACCGTGGAATAAAACTTTAGATTGGCAATCTCCTTATGCCAAATGGTTTATTGGTGGAAAATTAAATGCCTCCGTTAACGCACTTGATCGACATGTGAGCCAAGGTCGCGGAAGCCGCGTTGCTTTTCATTTTGAAGGTGAACCTGGTGACACACGAACTATTACTTATGCAGAGTTACTTACCGAAGTTAAGAAAACCGCAAACGCACTCATTGAACTAGGAATTAAAGCTGGGGATCGTGTTGCAATCTATATGCCAATGATTCCTGAGGCAGCTGTTGCAATGTTGGCCTGTGCACGAATTGGTGCCCCGCACTCAGTTGTCTTTGGTGGATTCTCAGCTGAAGCTTTGCTATCACGTATTCAAGATGCTGATGCAAAATTAGTTATCACAGCAGATGGAGGATTTAGAAAAGGTGCAGCTTTTGCATTAAAACCTGCCGTTGACGAAGCACTTAAGGGTCAACACAATGTTGAAAAGGTTTTAGTTGTTCAGCGCACCAAGCAAGAAACTGCCTGGACTGATCGTGACATTTGGTGGCATGAGATTGTTGCCCGCCAATCAAGTGAACATGTGGCAGAAAGCTTTGATTCTGAGCATCCACTCTTCATTTTGTATACATCGGGCACCACCGCTAAGCCCAAAGGTATTTTTCACACTACTGGTGGCTACTTAACCCAGGTCGCCTACACGCACAAGGTGGTCTTTGATATTAAACCTGAGACCGATGTTTATTGGTGCACCGCAGATGTTGGTTGGATTACCGGTCATTCATACATTGTTTATGGCCCACTTATTAACGGTGCAACACAGGTGATGTATGAAGGAACCCCGGATACACCACACAAAGGACGTATCTTTGAATTAATCGCAAAGTATGGCGTCACTATTTTGTACACAGCACCAACTCTTATTCGCACATGGATGAAGTGGGGAGATGAATTCCCACAAGCACATGATCTTTCATCACTTCGCTTACTCGGTTCTGTCGGTGAACCAATTAATCCTGAAGCATGGATGTGGTATCGCGAAGTAATTGGAGGAAACCGTTGTCCAATTGTTGACACTTGGTGGCAAACTGAAACTGGTGCAATCATGATTTCACCACTGCCAGGAGTAACTGCAACTAAGCCAGGTTCTGCAATGAATGCAATTCCAGGAATTAGTGCAAAAGTTGTTGATGACAATGCTGTTGAAGTGGGTAATGGACGCGGTGGTTATTTAATTCTTGATCAACCTTGGCCATCGATGCTTCGTGGTATTTGGGGCGAGGATGCCAGATATAAGGAAACATATTGGTCACGCTTTGATGGCATTTACTTTGCAGGAGATGGCGCAAAGCTAGATGATGAAGGTGCAATCTGGTTATTGGGCCGAGTCGATGATGTTATGAATGTTTCCGGTCACCGTATTTCAACCACTGAAGTGGAATCTGCTTTGGTTTCCCACGAATCAGTTGCAGAAGCAGCTGTTGTGGGTGCGGCAGATGCAATGACAGGTCAAGGAATTGTGGCCTTTGTGATTTTGCGTGGAGGTATTGAGCACGCCAATGGCGATGAACTCAATAAAGCCTTACGTGATCACGTTGCTAAACAAATCGGTGCAATCGCTAAGCCTCGTCAGATTTTAATTGTGAATGAACTTCCAAAGACTCGAAGTGGCAAAATCATGCGCAGACTTTTAAAGGATGTGGCTGAGGATCGAGCAGTGGGAGATGCCACAACCTTGGCTGATCCAAATGTTATGAAGTTGATTTCTGCAGGCCTACAAAGCGCAAAATCTGAGGATTAAAGCTTCACGCCTAAATACTTTGACGTCATAGAAATTAACTCTATTTCGCTCTTAAGCACGCCAATATGTTTATAGGCCACACTTCCATCGGCGGCAATAAACCAGGTCACTGGAACGCCCATTCCAAAGTAAGTGCGTGATTTTCCATCTGCGTCATAAAGATTAGGCCATGTAATTCCATTGTTCTCAACAAACTTTCGTCCATCTTCAATAGATGCTTCTTCAACATCCACACCAACAAGAGTTAACTTGCCTTGAGCCTTTTCATAGAAAGAGCGCAGGATTGGCATCTCCTCTTTGCATGGACCACACCACGATCCCCACACATTAATTATTGCAGGACCTTTTATTGAATCAACTGATGCACCCTTGCTGCCATCAAGACAATCCAACGAAATTGAATTTTCTGAAGCACTACTTGAAATACTTTCACAAGAAACAACTTGTCCTGCTATTTTCTCTGAAGGCGATGAACACCCAGC
>JBDLTD010000127.1:0-2902 GCA_039799185.1 Actinomycetota bacterium
TGGATTAAGAATGAAAAGCATGTGCCATTTGAGCTGCGCGGAGATGCACATGAACTCCCACATTTTTCTTTGCACGGCATAGAAAAGAACAGTGAAGCAGCCAAGGTGATCAAAGCCTTTGGTAAGGATTGCACCAATAACATCAAGATGCGTGAAGAGATGCGCCTTGCCTATGTTGCTATCACGCGCGCGAAATCACACCTACTCTGCACAACATCATGGTGGCGCGATGGCACACAAGCAGTTGCTCCTAGTGAAATTTTCACAATGATTGCTGGAGCTGCAAGTGGACTGGGTGGTTTATTAGTTAGTGATGTTGCAATGCCCGAAGATGGTGCAGAGAATCCAACGATTGAAAATCCAAGAAGTGCCCAGTGGCCTCGTGATCCATTAGGTGCACGGCGCGAAGCATTTGATGCAGGGATTGCTCTCGTTAACTCCGCAGCTGCTCACTCACTCCAAGAATCAAAGTCAGTTGAAATCAACTCTTGGATCGCAGATGCCCAGGCCCTTATCAATGAAGTGCGCACAGGAAAAAGTGAAACTATTGCTGTTGCGCTGCCACCACGGCTTTCAACTTCCACACTTGTTGCACTACATAAAGATGCGCAAGAACTTGCACTCAATATTCGACGTCCTATGCCACGTGGCCAAGATCAATATTCACGCCGCGGTACTGCTTTTCACTTATGGGTTGAACGTCAGTTCACTGATGCCGCAACATTATTTGGCGATGAGTATTTAGATTACTTAGATCCACTAGAGGAAGATTCAAAGCTAGAAGATCTAAAGAAAGCGTGGCTGGGTAGTGAATACGCCAATCGCACACCTGCCCGTGTTGAAGTTCCTTTTGAGACAACAATCGGGGGCATTTTGGTGCGTGGTCGCATCGATGCCATCTATGCAACGGCAGATGGTTTTGAAGTAGTCGACTGGAAAACGGGATCAACGAAGTTGGATGCATCTGCTGCTGTTCAGTTAGCGATGTATCGATTGGCATGGGCAAAGCTTTCAGGCACCGATATTTCCAAGATCAGTGCGGCTTTTCATTATGTTCCAACCTCTGTGACAGATCGCCCAGCTGATTTACTCGATGAAGCTGCCTTGGTTGCACTTATTACTAACGCCAGCAAAGTGTCTGCTTAATTAACAACAATCTGTAGTGGTAAGTGATCACTCATACCTGAGTGTGGGTATTGGATGTGTTGAACATCTTTTGCAGTTAACTTTTGGGATAGAAAATAATCAATTTGCACCTTTGGATACCAACTAGGAAATGTGCGCATCGCTGCCAGAGATCTCCATTTGAACCCGCGGGCAAATATGGCAAAGGGAATATTGAGATCTCCCATAATTAGAATCTTAGATTTATCTGTTACACCTAAAGTATTTGCCCAACGCTTGATCTTTATCAATTGCGCCAAAGAAAATCCTGGGACAAATGAGAGGTGTGTATTAATAATGAGCCAACCATTATCTAATCTGGCAGCCAAGGCACTTCGTGGATGGTCTCTGACATAAACACGTTTTAACTTTCCATCAACAGGAAACGCCATCAAAACACCAACGGGTGAACCTTTAAGATCTAAACGGTGCCACGATTGAACTGGAATCTTTGAAGCCATTCCAATTCCATATGATCCTGGTGCTACTTCACTTTTATTTGTAATGAGTTTGTCATCACTCTCAGTTGGATTACGCCAATCTTCATCCGGTGATCCCATGAGCGATGGTGCAAAGGCCCAATCTTTTGCGCCCACAATTGATGCAACATTGCCTGTTTGATTGTGATTACCTGATCGCTCAAGGAAGTAATCGACTTCTTGCAGGCCTATGACATCAGTGGCTAGCTGGCTAAGGGCTGCAGAGAGCAGAGCCTGCGGATCGGCTTCTTCATCGGGGGGAATGGGCAGCCCGTGCAGCAGATTCCACGATGTTATGCGCATGGGGCGATGCTAGTAGCGTTCACCCCTATGAGCGCGCGCAATCAATCCTTATCCCCGATTAATCGCGCTAGCCACCTGCGCACAGATGCCAAAGCCCTATCCGATCTTTGGAAAAAGGCGATGATTGTGCAGATTATTGATGGCCGCATTAGCGCAACAGAAGATGCACTCGTTTTTTGTGATGCTGCAACTGTTGCCTCTCAATTGGATTCATTTGATGAAGGCGATCGATTCTTCTTAGGCCTTGGCCGTGATGACAACACACCATATTTTGCTTGGCGCACATCGTGGAAAAACGAACCGGCGACTGAAGAGGAAAAGTATGAAGGTTTTGCAACTCTTCGCGAACTGGGAAGCAGCTTGGATGAGATTGAAATTTCATTAGCAATGCATGCCGTGGGGCTTGCTAACTGGCATGCGGCACATCCATGTTGTTCTAGATGCGGCGCCGCAACCGTAAGTGATTTAGGGGGAACGGTTCGTGTGTGTGTTGAAGATTCCACACAACATCACCCCCGTACAGATCCAGCTGTAATTGTTTTAGTAAAAGATTCTGCTGACCGCATCTTGCTGGGCCATCAACCGGTGTGGCCAGACAAGCGATTCTCTACTTTTGCAGGTTTTGTTGAGCCCGGAGAATCTTTTGAAGAGTGTGTGTCACGCGAAGTTTTTGAAGAAGCTGGTGTTTATTGCAACGATATTAATTACTTACGCTCTCAAGCCTGGCCATTTCCAGCTTCAATCATGATTGCTTTTGAAGCAATTACAGATCACCCAGAAAATGCCAGACCAGATGGTGAAGAAATCACTGAAGTGCGTTGGTTATCACGAGATGAAATGAAAAAGGCAGTTGCAGACAATGACATCTTGCTTCCACCGACAATCTCTGTTGCACGCAAAATGATTACAGCTTGGTATGTCGGCAAAGAAGGCTATGTTGTCGATGATCTACGCGG
>JBDLTD010000128.1:0-2886 GCA_039799185.1 Actinomycetota bacterium
ACTTCTGCTAATCCTGCGGCAAAATCTCTATCACCAAGAGTTTTCAACCAAGACATATCTACAAGGACTTTGCGCGGTGAATGAAAAGCACCGATTAGATTCTTTCCATAATCACTATTAATTCCAGTCTTTCCGCCGATTGCCGCATCAACCATTCCAGCCACTGTCGTAGGAACGGCAATCCAGTCGATGCCACGCAACCAGGATGCGGAAGCAAAGCCAGCTAAATCAGTGATTGTTCCGCCGCCGATTCCAACGACGGCATCAGAACGTGTAAAACCGGCTGCTCCTAACCAGTTCCATAGAGATTGCAGAGATTGGGAAGTTTTTGCGCCTTCCCCATCTGAGACTTCAAAGTAATGGATCTCTGTGTTCTCTGGTTGAAATCCCTTAATTTGATCACGCATAGCTGATGAATAAACAAGGGCTACGCGCGTATAAGTCGCCAGTGATTCCTTAAGAGTTGATTGCCAATCACAACCAATGACAACTTCATACTCATGTTCTGCATTGACTCGAATAGTGTGAATCATAATTTCTCTACAATCGCGTCAACAACTTCTGCAACAGACATGGAATCAACTTTAATGACAAAGCCAGCTAAAGATTCATAAATTGGTCTACGTGTCTCTGCAAGTGATTGCCATTGTGCTCGTGGGTTACCTAGCAACAGTGGTCGATCTCGATTGAAGCCCACTCTTGGGGCGGCAACAGCTAATGAAACATCTAGAAAGAATATTGGGGCATTTGTAGCTTTAAGTATGGCCTGGGCTCTTGATGCAATCGGTGCTCCCCCACCTAGAGAGAGAACACAATCCTTCACCGTCAAAGATTGGCCGAGAACCTTGAATTCTAAATCTCGAAAGAATTCTTCACCTTTATCAACAAAGATATCTGAAATCTTGTGGCCATAGGAAGCTTCAATTGCAACATCGGTGTCGATGAAATCAATGGTGAGTTTTTGAGCTAACGCCGCTCCCACAGTTGATTTACCGCAACCTGGAGGCCCAATCAATATAAGGCGAGGCATCTCTATGAAAAGTTCAGGTTCTGCATGTAGCTAGTGAAATTACGGCGTGTTTCGGTTACTGAATCACCACCGAATTTTTCAAGTACTGCTTCGGCCAAAACAAGTGCCACCATTGCCTCTGCCACTACTCCCGCTGCAGGAACGGCGCACACATCGGAGCGCTGATTAATTGCTTTAGCGCTCTCACCTGTTGCAACATCGATAGTGTCTAAAGCCTTAGGAACTGTGGAGATGGGCTTCATCGCTGCTCGAACGCGTAGAACTTCTCCATTAGACATTCCACCTTCAGTTCCGCCAGCACGATCAGTGCGGCGAACGATCTTGCCTTGCTTGTTCTTTTCAATTTCATCGTGTGCAACTGAGCCACGTCGCGTTGCAGTTTCGAAACCATCTCCAACTTCAACACCCTTAATGGCTTGAATCCCCATCAAAGCGCCCGCTAAACGAGCATCAAGTCTGCGGTCCCAGTGCACATGTGAACCTAATCCAGGTGGCATATTAAAAGCTAAAACTTCAACTACTCCGCCTAAAGTGTCGCCATCTGCGTGGGCTGCTTCAATTTCCTTAATCATTGCCGCACTCGTAGTTGCATCGGCGCAGCGAACAGGATCTTTATCAATTCTTGCCATGTCCTTCGCATCAGGAAGTTCGTAGTCATCACTCACGCGAGCTTTTCCGATAGATAAAACATGGGACAAAATAGTTATCCCAACACTCTGCTCAAGGAAACTTCGCGCAACCGCGCCAAGTGCCACACGAGAAGCAGTTTCACGGGCACTTGCTCGTTCCAGAATTGGTCTTGCATCATCTAAATCATATTTCTGCATTCCAACTAAATCGGCATGCCCTGGACGTGGTCTAGTTAACGGTGCATTGCGTGCTAAATCTTTGATTTCCTCTTCGGGGACAGGATCGGCAGACATTACCTTTTCCCATTTTGGCCATTCTGAGTTACCCACTTGGATTGCAATTGGTCCGCCTTGTGTAAGACCTAAACGGATTCCGCCAAGGATTGTGACTTTGTCCGCTTCAAAATTTTGTCGAGCCCCACGTCCATAACCAAGACGTCGTCGCTCAAGGTGGCGATCGATATCTGCTGTTGTGATTTCCACTGAGGCAGGGATTCCTTCAATGATGGCACTGAGTGCTTGACCATGTGATTCACCTGCAGTTAACCAACGCATGTGCCTATTCTTGCAGAAGTTAGCTCCCGCTCGTTGCCAAATAAAGGGTTGTTCCTAGAAATATTGCAGGTGCCATAGCAATAGTTCGCGGAAATACCTTGGAATATCCCCATCTGAGCATAATTTCAACAAGGGCGGCTAGAAGTATTGCAATAAGCAGATGTTCAAATTCTTGGATATGAGAGAGCTCTAGCATGAACGTAATTAGCGCAATCAGTTTGCAGTCGCCCATCCCAACTCCACACAATGAGAATATGCCAAGGGTCAGGAAAACAAAGAGCAAGAAAATCGCACTTGGAACTCCTTTGATAACCAAAAGAGCGACAATGAAGTAGGTATAGAGCGTTAGGTAGATGTTAGGAATTTTGCGTTGCGATAAGTCAGCAATTGAGATTGGAAACGCTAGAAGTAAGGAAAACACGATAGAAGAGTAGGGTTTAGCAGTCGCTCTAGATGGAGCGTGTGGATTACTTAAGTGCGGCTAACCCCACGCTGCGCAGTTGCGAATACATCGAAGCACTATCAAAGGTTTTGCCTGTAAAAATCTCAATCTGAGCTATAGCTTGATGAATTAAGAGATCCAATCCATCAATGACCGTTCCCCCTCGTGAAGCCCACAGCGCTGAGGCAGGCGTAGGCCATGGCTTGTAGAGAACTTCAAAAAATGGAGCC
>JBDLTD010000129.1:0-2878 GCA_039799185.1 Actinomycetota bacterium
AAACCTTGGCGCATGGCTTTTTCTCCGCGAACTTCTTGACCTAATGCAACTGCAGTTGATTCATCGATTGTTATCTGGGCGGCAACAATTCGCTTGAATCCTTTTACTTTTAATCGAGGCGCCATAATCACGCCATACACACCATTTCGAATTCCAAGTAGGGACGCAGTTGCAATTCCACTTAATGCACCGCCGCCAGCACCGAGAACTCCGATAACTGCGAACTGTGATGCACCTGAAAATGTTAGAAGTGATAACAAGCACGTTTGTAGAAGTGAAAAGCCATTTGCAACCGCAGCGGCTCCGAAAGCGGTTCCATAGGCCCCAACTGTGATGGAAACGCTCAGAGAATCGCGCAATGTGGTGGATTCGATTCTGGACACGCAGACATTCTGCCGTAGATATCCAAAGACTCAAACCCGGCCCCTTATAGGGTGAGGCTATGCCTGAGGAAATCATATTTAGAGACGATGTAACCGTTGAATTAGTAAAAGCCAGTGCCAGTGATGCCGATGTAATCTGGGCAGCACGTGTTTCAACTGCTGGTGAGCAATCAATGGAGGAGATTGGTGAAGACCCAGCTCGCTCTGCCGGATTAATTAACTACCTTGCACGTGAGCGCCACGGATCACCTTTCGAACACACCTCAATGACTTTCTTTATCTCAGCACCAATATTTGTTTTCCGTGAATTCATGCGCCATCGCATCGCTTCATACAATGAAGAGAGTGGTCGCTACCGCGAATTGAAACCTGTTTTCTATGTCCCATCAAAAGATCGCAAGCTTGTGCAAGTTGGTAAAACTGGCGCATATACATTTGAAGATGGAACTAAAGAGCAATTTGAAATTACAACTAACTCAATGAAGGCCGCATACGTTGTTGCATACGATAGTTATCAAAAGATGTTAGATGCAGGTGTCGCGCGCGAAGTTGCACGTGCTGTATTGCCTGTGGCCACGTATTCATCTATGTATGTTTCAATGAATGCCCGTGCGCTCATGAACTTTTTATCCCTTCGCACATCCCGCGAAGGCTCACACTTTCCAAGCTATCCACAACGCGAAATTGAGATGGTTGCCGAGAAAATGGAAGCCGAATTCGCAAAATTAATGCCGCTTACATACGGGGCCTTCGAAAAGTCTGGTCGCATCGCCCCATAAAACGGGTAGAGTTACCCGCATGAGTACGCCAGCGCCATTTGGCCGCATGTTGACCGCAATGGTCACGCCATTTAAAAAAGATGGCTCCATTGATTGGGATGGCGTTGAAAAAATCGCAGAACATCTCGTTAAAACAGGTCACGATGGAATCGTCGTTAATGGCACAACAGGTGAAGCTCCTACGACTAAATCCTCTGAAAAAGAAGAGATCATCAAGGTCGTTAAGCGTGTAGTTGGAGCAAACATCAAGGTTGTCTCTGGTGCTGGAGATAATGAAACAGATTATTCAATCAACCAAGCCAAGCGCAGCGAAGCAGCTGGTGCTGATGGAATCTTGGTAGTTACTCCTTATTACAACAAGCCACCGCAAGCAGGTATCAAAGCCCACTTCTTAGCTATGGCAAATGCAACTGGTTTACCAATGATGCTCTATGACATTCCTGGTCGCACAGGTGTTGAAATTGAGTCAGACACAATCGTTGAACTCTTTGAACACCCTTCAATCGTTGCGCTCAAGGATGCTAAAGGAAATGTTGCAGCAACCTCTTGGGTAATCAAGCGTTGCGGAATTCCCGTGTATTCAGGTGATGACATCCTTAATTTGCCGCTTCTATCAGTGGGAGCAGTTGGCTTTGTTTCAGTGTGTGGTCACACAGTTGGATCAGAGCTAAAAGAAATGCTCAATTCTTGGTTTGCGGGCAATCCTGCGCGCGCATTAGAAATTCATCAGCAGTTGCTTCCAGTATTTACCGGAACATTCCGCACACAGGGTGCCATCATGACAAAAGCCGCACTGACATTAATGGGTCTACCTGGTGGATATACCCGTCTTCCTCTAGTCGATGCAACAGATGCGCAAGTTGCGCAGTTGCGTGACGACCTACGCGCAGGTGGCGTAGCAATTAAATAATGAATCATCCTCACCCAGATCTCGGAACACCCTCAACTTTAGTTAAAGGGGGATTGCGTATTGTCGCCTTGGGCGGCTTAGGTGAAATCGGTCGAAACATGACCGTATTTGAAACTAAAGGAAAGCTATTAATCGTTGACTGCGGAGTTCTATTTCCTGAAGATACTCAGCCAGGAATTGATTTAATCCTTCCGGATTTCTCATATATTCGTGATCGCCTAGATGATGTTGTTGGCGTGTTTTTAACACATGGCCACGAAGACCATATCGGCGCAGTTCCTTATTTACTACGCGAACGTGGCGACATTGCAATATATGGATCAGCACTCACATTGGCCCTTGTCACAGCAAAGTTAAAAGAGCATCGCATCACTCCTCTCACACGCGAAGTTCGTGAAGGTGGACATGAAGATGTTGGACCATTTGAACTTGAGTTTGTTGCTGTAAACCACTCGATTCCAGATGCATTGGCTGTTGTTATTAATACTGATGCAGGCCGAGTTCTTGCAACGGGTGATTTTAAGATGGATCAACTTCCACTTGATGGTCGTATAACAGATCTGCGCACCTTTGCTCGCTTGGGTGAAGAAGGCGTTGATCTATTTATGGTGGATTCAACGAATGCAGATATTCCTGGCTTTACTCCATCAGAGCGCGAAATTATGCCAGCGCTCAATCGCGTTATCGGTTCAACTAAGCGCCGAGTAATTGTTGCTTCATTTTCATCCCACGTGCACCGTGTTCAGCAAGTAATTGATACTGCAGCTATTCACAATAGAAAAGTCATCTTTATTGGACGCTCCATG
>JBDLTD010000130.1:0-3288 GCA_039799185.1 Actinomycetota bacterium
TCACAAGAGTTTGTTTTTCAAAAGCAAAAGCGCCAATTGCGGCGGCGGTGTATTCACCGATTCCAGGCAGTGTTTGCAGAATTGCAGGATCTTCTGGGATTTGGTTATTGAAATCTTCGGCAATAATTTGTGCTGCAGCGTGAAGACGCAGGGCACGACGCGGGTAACCAAGACGTCCCCACGCTGTAATAACTTCGGCCGGTGATGCTTTAGCTAAATCTTTAGGAGTTGGCCAACGCTTCATCCATTCATCCCATTTAGGAAGAACACGGTTGACCGGAGTTTGTTGCAACATGTATTCGCTGACCATGACACCCCAAGGCGTTGTCTTGCGCCAGGGCAGATCGCGTTTGTTTTTCTTAAACCAGGAAGTTATCGGTTTTTCTAGCTGGTTCATTCGCCAGTTATTTTTACCCGTTTGAGTGCTTGATCAAGACGTGAAACTTCAAAGATCTCCATACCTGCAATCTTTGTCTCAGAACCAGATGGAACTAATGCGCGTTTGAAACCTAAACGAAAAGCCTCTTGGAGCCTGCGATCAACACCGCTCACCTTACGAATTTCACCAGCTAAGATGCAACTGCTAAGGCCAGTGCTAGATCAGCAGCGGGCTCTGACATTTTCATGCCACCCACTGTTGCTGCATAAACATCGCGACCACCCACACGCACTCCAGCGCGAAGTTCTAGAACAGCTAAAGTCATTGATGTGCGGGCTGAATCAAGGCCTGAAACAACACGGCGTGCATTTCCAAAATCATTCTCACGTCCCTGACTTACTAAGGCTTGAATCTCTGCAAGTAATGGGCGGCGACCTTCAAGAGTGACAGTCACACATGTTCCAGGCACTGGTTCTGCATGGCGTGAAGTGAAAAGCCCGGTTGGATCAAGAACGGATTCAATTCCTGAATCACTTAAATCAAAACATCCCACCTCATCAGATGCACCAAAGCGGTTTTTAATTGCGCGAATCAGACGAAGACGTGAGTGACGCTCTCCTTCAAACTGCAAAACAACATCAACAATGTGTTCAAGAAGTCTAGGACCGGCAATAGAACCATCTTTAGTTACATGGCCAACTAGGAGCAAAGTAATGTCGCGATCCTTGCAGATTCGAATGAGTGCTCCGGCAACTTCGCGCACTTGTGTTACACCGCCAGGTGAACCATCAGCTGTGCTACTACCAATGGTTTGTACCGAGTCAATAATTAACAACTGTGGTTTAACAGCATCGATGTGAGCAATGACTGCCCCCAGATCTGTCTCTGATGCTAGATATAACTGTGGGTCAATTGCTTTAATGCGCTCTGCACGCAAGCGAACTTGTGATGCTGATTCTTCGCCGCTGACATAGAGGGCGGGAATTCCTTTAGCTGCAGTTTGCGCTGCAACTGAGAGTAAAAGAGTTGATTTACCAACACCTGGTTCACCTGCTAACAAGATTGCAGCACCTGGAACTAATCCACCACCAAGTACGCGATCGAGTTCAGATACGCCTGTGGGACGTGCATGTGCTGCAGATAAATCAACATCGCCAATAGGAGTTGCTTTACTTGTTACATTTCCAGGAACGAGTGAGAGTTTCTTAGGTGCAGCAAGCTCTTCAACAGAGCCCCATGCTTGGCATTCACCGCAGCGGCCAACCCATTTTTGCGAGCTCCAACCGCATTCACTACAGCGGAATGGATCTTTCTCAACTTTGGCCATGGGTAGAGCCTAGAACGAAGGACTGACTATTTCTTCTGGGCAGCAAGTGTTGCTGGATGTTGGATAACAAAGAGAGGAAGTGAACGGGCCTGAGCATCCTTGATACCTGCAATGCGGATGTCACACAGGCGTGCAAGCTCGGCATAGGCCTCTTCACCCATCAGTTTCTGGAGTTCATACTTGTTGGAGATATACACCGGCTCAGTTCCAATATGTGCATCGGGATTGCTAGTGCAGTACCAATCAAAATCTTCTCCGCCATCGCCCCATGCAAGGCGCTCGTACTCACCGATGACGGTAATTGAATATTCGCGCTCGCCAACTTCACGAGTTTCAAAACTACGACGTAACGGCAACTGCCAGCAAACATCTGGCTTTGTGTCTACAAAGTGTTTCTTTTCCTTGATTGCTAAGTGGTGCAGTACACAACCAAATGAACCAGTGAAACCTTCAGCTTCATAACCTTTACGGTTTAGGAAAATACATCCATCTTCAACGCGACGTGTTTTGCGATCGCCATCTTCATCTTTTTCAGAAATACGCAAAGCTCCACCAGGCTTTTTCGGACGAGCCTCTGAATAGAACTGCCACATATCTGGAGTTAAGTAAGCTGCCGCTTTATCTGTGCGCTTCTCATCATCTTCATCTGTATACATTGCACCTTCAGTGCAGCAACCACTAAATGGCTGGCTCTTAAATACACCTTGGCAACCATCGCCATAAATACAGGTCCAATATGAGGTCAACCATGTGAGGTCGCACTTGAAGATTTCTTCTTCGTCATTTGGGTCGCTAAATTCAACCCAATCACGCGCAAACCCAGGTTTTAATTCAGACATAGTCGCAGAGCCTACAGGCATAAAGGTAGGCTTGTTACATGAATCAAGTTGGAGTAATTGGGGCAGGTGTAATGGGCGAAGCCCTTATCGCTGCGCTGATTTCTTATGGCACTGCGCCAGATTCCATCACCATCTCTGAAAAGCGCAAAGACCGAGCTGATGAGTTGAGTGCTAGATATGGAATTAAGGTTCAAGACGTAGCAACTAATGTTTCAAAGGCCGATGCGCTACTTCTAGTGGTTAAGCCACAAGATATGGCTACAGTCCTTGATGAAATCAAGGGATCAATTAACAAATCAGCTGTTGTCATCACATTTGCAGCAGGTAAGAAGATCTCATTTATCGAACAAGGTCTTGGCACAGGAAATCCTGTTGTTCGAGTAATGCCAAATACCCCAACTTTGGTTGGAGCTGGAATGGCTGCAATCTCACTTGGAGCAGGCGTAAGTGCAAATCAATCTAAATTTGTCTCAGGTTTTCTAGCTGCAACTGGCAAAGTGATTGAAGTCAGTGAAGATCTACAAGATGCAGTAACTGCAACCAGTGGATCAGGTCCTGCCTACTTTTTTAGATTCGTTGAAGCGATGGTTGATGGCGCAAAGGCTCTTGGACTATCAGATGCTGATGCAACAACTCTCACCATACAAACAATTGTGGGAGCAGCAAAGCTGCTTGATGAATCAGGAAAGAGTGCAACAACTCTTCGTGAAAATGTCACAAGTCCAAATGGCACAACTGCTGCA
>JBDLTD010000131.1:0-2869 GCA_039799185.1 Actinomycetota bacterium
GTTTTATAAATATCTTTAATAGGTGCAAAGCCGCCAACGGCATCGCCATAGAGAGTGGAATATCCCACCGCGAGTTCTGACTTATTTCCCGTAGCCAAGACAAGATGGCCCTCTTGATTTGAAATACCCATCAACGTTGTTCCGCGCACGCGGGCCTGAATGTTTTCAGCCGCAATGCCTTTAAGGGTTATGGCTTGCATAAATGATTGCACCATTGGCTCGATAGCAACTGTACGAAAGTGAATGCCGGTATTTGCCGCAAAGGCTGTGGCATCTTCGACTGAGTGATCAGATGAATACTTACTTGGCATTGCAACACCATTGACGCACTTTGCCCCCAGGGCGTCGGCTGCAATTGCTGCAACAAGTGCTGAATCAATTCCACCAGATAGGCCAATGACTACGGATCTAAATTTATTCTTAGCAACATAATCGCGAAGTCCCATAACAAGGGCTTGCCAGATTTCTTCGTTATCGCTCATACGCGCAGCCACTGTTGGTGCAAGAGCACCGGCAGATTCTGCGCCACTTTCTGAAATCACAACATCAGGTTGTGCGGTCTGTGTAGCTGCATCAATATCGACAACCAATAGTTGATCTTCAAATTGTGCGGCTCTAGAAATAACGGCGCCCTTTGCATCAACCACGATGGTGTCGCCATCGAATACCAAATCATCTTGTCCGCCAGTCATATTTACATAGGCCAAAGGCGCACCTATTTCCTTGGCACGCTTTTGAACGAGGGCTAATCGCACATCATCTTTATTTCGTTCATACGGTGAACCATTTGGAACAAGAACAACTCCAGGTTTTCTAGCCTCTAGATCTGCCAGTGAGTGCCAGATGTCTTCACAAATTGCGATACCTATATCTACGCCTTTGACGCGAACAACCAGAGTTGAATCCCCCGGCACAAAGTTTCGAAATTCATCAAAGACGCCATAGTTTGGCAAGTGACGCTTTGTATATGTTGCAGCGATTTTCGAGCCGTAGATGATGGCCACTTTGTTTTGTGGAGCACCGGATGAGGATTCATCGAGATAGCCCACCACGCAAACAATCGATGGATCTAAAGAAGTAACTAGTTGAGTCAGCGCTTTTTTACTTGCACTTCTAAATGATGCGCGCATTGCAAGGTCTTCAACGGGATAGCCAGTTAAAACCATTTCAGGAAAAACAATGACATCAGCGGCAGCTTTTTTAGCCTGCTCTGTGTACGTGGTTATGAGCGCAGCATTGCCTGCAAGATCACCAACTGTTGGGTTGATCTGTGCCAGTGCTACGCGCAACTTCATACGTTAAGCCTACTTCTAGTACCCTTCGGGATGTACCCAGGGACTTCGCTTGAAGCCTTGAGGCTGGAGGTCTTTACATGCAATCCCTATATGGCGGAGCCACGCATCGTCGCGTAACCATTGCCGATTTAGCCGATGCGAAAAAGCGCGGTGAAAAATGGCCGATGCTTACATCCTATGAAGAGATGACTGCATCGATATTTGATGAAGCTGGTATCCCTGTTTTATTAGTGGGTGATAGCGCCGGCAATAACTTCTTAGGTTTAGAAAACACAATCCCTGTCACCGTCGATGAAATGATTCCATTGGTTCGTGCAGTTGTTCGCGGATCAGAGCGAGCAATGGTTGTTGCAGATTTGCCATTTGGTTCATATGAACAATCCCCTGAACAAGCACTTGCTACATCGACTCGGTTCTTTAAAGAATCTGGTGCGATGGCGGTAAAGATTGAAGGGGTACGAATTTCAACTGTTGAAAAATTAGTTGCCACCGGAATTCCAGTGATGGGCCACCTTGGATTTACCCCGCAATCACTTCATCAATTAAGTGGTTACAAAGTCCAGGGTCGCACCGATGGTGATGCAATTTTCGAAGCAGCCCTTGCCCTGGAAAAGGCCGGATGCTTTGCCATCGTCCTTGAATTAGTCCCAGCCGAATTGGCGGCTCGGATCACTAAGGCCCTGACTATTCCAACAGTTGGAATCGGAGCCGGCGTTGATTGCGATTCTCAAGTATTGGTCTGGACCGATTTGATGGGCATTACAAAGAATCCACCTAAGTTAGCTAAGGCATATCGCAATCTGCGCACCGAAATGCTCGATGCAACCAAGGAGTGGGCAGGAGATGTGGCGTCATCTCGTTTTCCTGGCGCCGAACAAAGCTTTAAGTAATATCGCCTAGTGAGTAAATTTGCGATTGATCTAACGCCTTTAAAGAAATACCCCGACTTTCGAAACTTGTGGGCATCGGGGCTTATCTCTTACCTCGGTTCGATGGTCACATATGTCGCAATTCCCTTTCAGATAAAGGAACTCACCAACTCATACGTTGCAGTGGGCATCGTCGGTGCCATCGAAATCATTCCGCTCATTGTCTTTGGTCTCTACGGCGGAGTTTTAGCTGACTATGTAGACCGCAAGAAAATGGTCTGGGCGACAGAGGCTGCAGCCCTAGTTTTATCGGGGATCCTCTTACTCAATGCAATGAGCGCCGAACCCAAGGTCTGGATTATTTATGTGATGGCTGGCTTGTTTGCATCCGTTGATGGTTTGCAGCGACCAAGTGCTGATGCGATTTTGCCGCGCATTGTTGGTCATGCTGATTTACCAGCAGCTAGTGCTCTCATGAGTCTTCGTTGGCAGTTGGGCGTGATCATCGGGCCAACAATTGGTGGCATTGTTATTTCAACTATCTCTATTTCTGCCGGATATGGTTTTGATGTTCTCACTTTTCTTATTTCATTAATTTTCTTGGCCAAAGTGGGTTCGGTGCCTAGCCACCCAGAGGCGCAAAAGCCATCCCTGCGTGGCTTATTAGAGGGAATCAAATATGCGTTTAGTCGTCAAGATTTAACT
>JBDLTD010000132.1:0-3505 GCA_039799185.1 Actinomycetota bacterium
TTTGATGGCCTCAACCACTACACATGGGTTGTTACCGCCTACCTCTTAACTTCAACTGCATCTACTCCGCTATACGGAAAGATTTCAGATATTTATGGGCGTCGTGTTGTCTTCCAGTTTGCAATCGTTACCTTCTTAATAGGTTCATTGCTGGCTGGTGCAGCACAAAACATGGAGCAGTTAATTGCAACGCGTGCGCTGCAGGGTCTTGGTGCTGGTGGTTTGATGGCACTTACATTCGTCATCATCGGAGACATCGTTCCCCCACGTGAGCGCGGTAAGTATCAGGGTTATTTTGGCGCAGTCTGGGGTTTGTCTTCAGTAGCCGGTCCACTTCTTGGTGGATTCTTCTCTGACAACGGACAAATCCTTGGCATCTCTGGCTGGCGTTGGATTTTCCTCATCAACCTTCCGCTTGGAATCGCATCTTTGATTATTACTTCAGCTGTTCTCCACATTCCTAAAGTAAAGCGCGATCATTCAATTGATTACTTGGGCGCAGTATTAATGGTTGCCTCTGTCTGTTTGATTCTGCTTTCAGCTTCAATCTATGGCCCTCAATATGGCTGGGGCGATAGCCGCACAGTTACTTATGCACTAATAGGAATTGTCTTAACTATCCTGTTTTTACTATGGGAAAGAAAAGCTAAAGAGCCAATCCTTCCTCTCTATCTATTTAAAAACCATACTTTCTCGGTTACATCAGCTCTAGGCGCAGTAATTGGCGCTGGAATGTTTGGTGCAATCATTATGCTGCCTCTCTACTTCCAGGTTGTTAGGGGCTACAGCGCAACTGAGGCTGGACTTAAAAAATGATTTCAAAGCATGGCCACTACAAGCGCTTCCCAATCATGGGTACAGCGATTATGACTGTTGGCATCTTGCTTATGACACGTCTGCAGATTGATACGCCTTATTGGCAGATCTCAATTTATGCAGTCATGGTCGGTGCTGGTCTTGGTCTATCAATGCAGACAATTGTTATTGCCCTTCAAAACTCAGTTGAGTTCAAAGATATGGGCGTTGCAACTAGCTCAAATACATTCTTCCGCTCCCTTGGTTCAGTCTTTGGAACGGCGATCTTTGGAAGTATTTTGACTAACCGCGTTGTTCATTACATGTCAACAGGTTTTGGTGACTTGGCTAAAACTAATCCAAGCGCCCTTGAAGGCTTTGATACGTCTAAATTAGCTGCTCTTACAAATAACACTGCAGTGTTAAAGACATTCCCCCCAGTAATTAAGCAGACTGCACTAGAGGCCTTCGTGAATTCATTCCACGTTGTTTTCTATGCAGCAGCCCCTATTACTTTGTTGGGATTAGCACTTGCCTTCATGCTTCGCGAGACTCCACTTCGCACAACACAGGATTACGCCGCAGCGCGTGAAGATGCAGCGGGAGAATCACTGGGTTAATGCAATCACCATTTAAGGATCTGCCGCGAGAAGTTTCCATACTTGTCGCGGCATCCTTTTTTGTTGCCGTTGGTTTTGGCATCGTATTACCTGCCATTCCTGTCTTTGCTAAGTCTTTTGGTGTTAACAACGCAGCAATTGGCCTCATGGTTTCCGCCTTTGCAATCACTCGCTTTGCCTCTGGTTTAATCTCTGGCACTTTGGTTGATAAATTTGGTGAGCGCGCAGTGTTCTCTTCTGGTGTATTTATGGTTGCACTCTTCACATTCTTAGCTGGTCTTGCTCAAAGCTATGAACAACTCCTCTTTTTCCGTGCAGCAGGTGGTCTTGGCTCGTCAATGTTTTCAGTTGCTGCAGGTTCTGTGATTATGCGATCAGTTGATGATGCTCATCGCGGTCGGGCTCAATCGGTCTATCAAGGCTCATTTCTCTTAGGTGGCATCGCAGGTCCTGCAATTGGTGGATTGCTATCAGTTATCTCCCTTCGTGCACCTTTCTTTGTTTATTCAGGAATGCTTCTTTGCTCCGGAACCGTTGCTTTCTTTTTCCTCAAGGGTGAGAAAATTGGCAAAGTAGATAAAAACACTGACACATCAGATCACACCACCGTGCGTGAGGCGCTAGCGATGAAGCCTTATCGAATCGCACTTGTGCTTGCATTTATTGGTAGTTGGGTCTTCTTTGGTTTGCGCGCATCAATCTTGCCAATCTTTGTTACAGAAGAGTTGCACTCCACAACCGCAGTTGTTGGTTATGGCCTTGCACTCTCTGCAGTTATTCAAGGAGCAATCTTGCTGCGTGCTGGAAGATACTCAGATGAGAAGGGGCGCCGTGCTGCATCAATAATCGGCGCGCAAGTTGTTTTGCTCGGAGTTCTCATACTTACATTCTCAGTTCATGTCTGGATGTATTTGCTGGCAATGCTAGTTCTTGGTTTTGGTGGAGCTTTTCTTTCAACTACGCCCGCCAGCATCGTTGGCGATGTCATTAAGGGTAAGGGTGGCAAAGTAATTGCTATCTTCCAGATGGCAGGAGATGCCGGAATGATGGTCGGGCCAATCATTATTGGCGCAGTGTCAGATCTTTATTCCTATCGCAGCGCTTTTGGTTTATCAGCTGCAATCTTTGTTATTGCACTAGTGCTTGTCTACCAAATACCAGAGACCAGAAATGTCGAAGAGCCCCAGGTTAAAAACCTGAGGCCCCTCGATGAAGATCTGTAATTAGTCGTTGCCGCGCAAGATTGAAAGCAGACGCAGAACTTCTAGATATAGCCACACGATTGTGACCATCAAACCAAAAGCAGCACGCCATGACTCTGATTCTGGGGCTCCGGCGTTGATTCCCTTTTGAATTTGATCAAAATCTAGAATCAAGAAGAAGCTAGCAAGAACCATTCCACCAGCAGCCATGATTAAACCAAGACCGCCGATGTTATAGATGCTTGCACCAAAGAATGAACCAACAAATGAAAGCAGAGCGAGTACGAGGTAGCCGATCAATGCAGTCATGAGCACCTTAGTGAACTTAGGTGTCACACGGATGCGTCCGCTCTTATAAGCAAAGAGCATTCCTGTGAATGCACAGATTGTCACAATGATGGCTTGGCTAACAATTCCTGAATATGCAGCGTTGTATATGTTGCTAATTGTTCCAAGTGCTAAACCTTGAAAAGCTGCATAAGCAATTGCCAGAGCAGGCTTAACGGTTTTGCTAAAGCTGTTCACCATGGCAAGTGCGAAACCACCAAAGACACCGAGCATCATTGCCCCGCCGCCAAGGTTAAGTGTCCATGCAACTGCGCCAACGGAAACTAGAACTGCAAATAAAATTCCGGTACGAGTGACTACATCGTCAATCGTCATGCGACCTGTGCGCATCGAAGATGCAGCTGGTGCGTTATAAAGATCTTCCATCGCTGCTGGGTCTGAGTTAATTGTGCTCGGATCAAATGCAGCGTATCCACGCTGATTAAACGCCCGTCCTAAAACAGGGTTTGAACTGCGCATATCTTTTCTCTCCTTTTGTAGTGCCACCAGAACCTCTGGTGGTTTGAATGCATAACAAGTTTAAGGCCTAGAAGATTCCCG
>JBDLTD010000133.1:0-2835 GCA_039799185.1 Actinomycetota bacterium
CTGCCATAACTAATGCAATAACTGGATGTAATTTAAAATAATTTATTGATAGTGCTCCTGCGTATGCGCCAACTGCCATAAGTGCACCGTGACCTAATGAGACCTGGCCAGAATAACCCGTTAATAAAATAATTGATGAAATTGCAATTACATAAACCGCAATAGTTGCACCTTGATAAACCCGCAGTTCATCAACCATGCCACTGAGGAAGTAGAGAACTACCCCACCAAGGATAAATAGCAAAATATCGCGAGATTGTTTTTTATGCACGGCGGGCCGCCTTTGCACCAAATAAACCTTGAGGTCTAATAAATAAGACAATCAATAAAACTACAAATGGAGCGATAAAGAAAAGTCCACTACCTATATACATCAGAACAAATGAAATTACGAGACCTGCGATAAGTCCGCCTATCACGGCACCAACCAAACTATCTAAGCCTCCGATTACTGCAGCAATAAATCCTGAAACAAGAAGAAGTGAAAATTCAATTGACTCTGGCGACAACGTTCCATTGCCATTGACTGTCTGGAACATTCCCGCCACCGCACCTGCCGCACCAGATAATGCCCAACCCAGAGTTCGAACCCAATCAACTTTAATTCCAGATAAGCGGGCAATCTCTGGGGCATATGCAGATGCTCTTAGAGCTAAACCAATGTTGGTTTTTTGGAAAACAATGGAGAGAATCAACATTAAGACCAACACTGTTACAAGAATCAAAAGCTTGAGTGGTGAGAAAACTAGCGTTGTATCGCCAATCGTGAAGCCATCATTTGATACTGGCCCAACAATTCGCAGATCTTGACCACCCCAAATCATTGCTGAAATTGAACGAATGGCACCCAATAAACCTAAGGTTGCAATAATCGGTGCAACGCCTGCGATGGGGCCAGATGTGCTGTGCTTTACAAGTAAACGAATTAAAATCATTTCAACGAGTGCAGCAACTAACGCTCCACCAATCATTGCTACAGGCAGTGCAATCCAAAATGATCCCAGCCTTGAAACTGCTTCATAACCAAAGTAGGTTGAAAGCAAAGCCATGCCAGCTTGGGCAAAGTTAACAACTCGCGTGCTGCGCCAAACTAAAACCATTGAAATCGCCATGAGGCCATAAATTGTGCCTGCAGTAATTCCAATAAGGAATGTATTAAGTAGGTCCATGATTAATACCCCAAATATGCCGCGCGCACGGCAGGGTCTTCGATGAGCGCTTGGGCATGATTAACTGCGACAACTTTTCCAAGATTGAGAACAATTCCAAGGTCTGCGATTTTTAATGCTCCCATTGCATTTTGTTCCACTAATAAAACAGTCAAATTCATTGAAGTTGTTAAGTCACGGATTGTTTGAAAAATCTGTTCAACAACAAGTGGTGCAAGACCAAGAGATGGCTCATCTAATAGGAGTAGCTGAGGCTTAGCCATAATTGCACGACCGATAGCCAGCATCTGTCGTTCACCGCCAGATAAAGTATCGGCACGCTGTTGTAAGCGCTCACCTAATCGAGGGAAAATTGAAACTACTTGATCGATAGATTCCTTTGATTCTTTAGCGTTGCGGCGCCAAATGGCACCTAGCTCTAAGTTCTCGCGCACTGTTAACTCTGGAATAACTGACTTGCCCTCAGAAACATGTGAAATACCTCTGCGAACTAGCGCTTCAGGTTTAATACCAACAATCTTTTCGCCCTTCCACATTATTGAGCCATGGGTTGGGTTCTTAAGACCAGAGACCGTGCGCAGCAGCGTGGTTTTACCCGCGCCATTTGAACCAATGATCGCAGCTAGCTTGCCCGTTGGGACAGCGATTGAAACCTGGCTAATTGCACATATCGCACCGTGGTGAACAGTTAAGTTGGAAACATTCAGGCTCATTTAGGCACCTGTTCCCAAATAGGCAGCCATCACTGCTGGATCACGGCGCACTGTCTCTGAGTTTCCACTTGCAATTACTTCACCGAAGTTAAGAACATACAGCTTGCTACAAACTGACATAACAACATCCATGTGGTGCTCAACGAGTAGCACTGACATTGAGGCGCTTAAATTTCGAATCAGAAGATTCATCCATTCAATATCTTGCGAGCCTAATCCACCTGCTGGTTCATCTAACATCAAAATCTTTGGTTCACTTACTAGTGCACGCGCTATAGCAACTCGCTTGGTATCAGGATATGACAAAGTATCTGCGCGTCGATCAGCTAATCCACCTGCATACACGCGCTCTAGCGCACTAAAAGATTTAGTGCGAATCTCTTTTTCATCTTTGCCGCTTCGCCCTAACGCTGCAGAAATTAAACCTGAATTTGCAAGATGATGGGCTCCGACCATCACATTCTCAAGAACGGTTAAATCTCCAAACAAGCCAACGCCTTGTAACGTGCGAGAAATACCCAAATCAACTAAATTCGAAGTCTGTGGAAAATCTTGTTCCTTGCCATCTAAGAAAAACTTTCCGGAATCTGGCTTCACTAAACCGCACAGCGCATTAAATAAAGTTGTCTTACCGGCGCCGTTGGGACCAATTAATCCAACAACTTCATTCTTACCAATCTCTAAATAAACATCATTGAGAGCACGAAGTCCGCCGAAGGATATGTTGACACCTTCGACACGCAGCGCTGCATTATTAGTAGACATGAGGTGCGTAGATTCTAGACACACGTGGACCGATTCTTGTCACGATTTCATAATTAATTGATAACGATGCGTTACCCCAGTCATCTGCTGTGTATTCACCGTGAGAGCCATCACCAAAAATAACTACCCAATCACCTGATTTGGCAGTAGAGCTCACCCCTAAATCAACAACAAATTGATCCATAGAA
>JBDLTD010000134.1:0-2829 GCA_039799185.1 Actinomycetota bacterium
CGTGGCTTTAATGCCTTTGAAGACACGCGCACACAAGTTATTTCAATTTTAATTATTAATATTATCGCTATTGGACTTTCCTATCTTTCACTTGCCACGTTGCGCAATCAATGGGTGACAATCGGTTTAGGTGCAGCCTTCTCAATTTCATATTTGCTTGGTTTGTTAGTTACTTTGTCGCTACTCAAAAAACACACGGGGAAGATCTCTTTGAGAGATTTCGGTGGCCAACACCTTCGACTGTTCGGTGCCTCTTTTGGCGTGATGTTGCCGCTTTTCGCGTTAACCCAGTATTTGGATTGGGTTGGTGTGGAGTTAAGTAAAATTGCTAGATTAGGAGAGTTAGCAGTAGTTATGGGCGCAGCATTTGTTGGCTACTTAATTGCTGGCAAAGCTGCAGGTGTTGAAGAGATTACAATGATTAGACATTTGAAGAACTCTGTTTTGCGCCGTCCAGGCGCAGCGGAATAAAGAAGATACGTTACGGGTTATAGGGAGTACACATGAGTGAAGTTAGAGATGTAGTAATTGTTGGATCAGGCCCAGCTGGATACACAGCTGCTATTTACGCATCTCGCGCACAGTTAAACCCAATTATTTACGAGGGTTCAGTAACTGCAGGCGGCGCGCTCATGAACACAACTGAAGTTGAAAACTTTCCTGGATTCATCGATGGCGTAATGGGCCCAGATCTTATGGACAGTATGCGAAAGCAAGCAAAGCGCTTTGGAACAGAGTTAATTACTGATGACATTGTTGAGATGGATTTATCGGGTGAGATTAAAGTTTTGAAAGATGGCTCAGGCAATACTGTTAAGGCTAAAGCTGTCATTCTTGCAACAGGTAGTGCATACCGCGAAATTGGTTTAGTCAATGAAAAGCGTCTATCTGGTCACGGTGTTTCTTGGTGTGCAACATGTGATGGTTTCTTCTTCCGCGGACAAACAATTGCAGTTGTTGGTGGGGGAGACTCAGCAGTTGAAGAAGCAACATTCTTAACTCGCTTTGCAGAGAAAGTTATTTTGATTCATCGTCGTGATTCATTGCGCGCATCAAAGATCATGGCAGAGCGCGCTGCTAATAATCCAAAGATTGAATTTTTGTGGAACTCTGAAGTTACAGATGTATTAGGAGCAGACAAAGTTTCTGGATTAAAGATTAAAAATACTGTTGATGGATCTGAATCAACTTTAGATGTCACTGGCTTATTTGTTGCCATCGGACATATTCCGCGCAGTGAGTTAATCATTGGGCAAATCGATCTAGATTCTGAAGGCTATGTAAAAGTAGAACATCGCTCAACTAGAACAAATATCAAGGGCGTCTTTGCCTGCGGTGACTTGGTTGACCACACCTACCGCCAAGCAATCACTGCAGCTGGTTCAGGCTGTGCCGCAGCGCTGGATGCTGAAAGATTCCTCTCAGGACACTAAAGTTCTCACCCTCAACATATAAATCAAGGAGTAAATAATGGCCACGAGCAAAGTAACTACAGCGACATTTGATGCTGAGGTTTTAAAGAGCAGCACGCCTGTATTGGTGGATTTCTGGGCGGAATGGTGTGGCCCATGCCGTGCTGTGGGACCAATTCTTGAAGAGATTTCAGATGAATACGGTTCAAAGCTAAAGATCGTAAAGCTCAATACAGATGAAGAGTCTGCAATTGCAATCAAGTATGGAATCTCATCAATTCCAACAATGAATGTTTTTGTTAATGGCGAAATTGTGAAGACAATTGTTGGAGCTAAGCCAAAGCCTGCGATGTTGAAGGAACTTGAAAGCTTTCTCGCTTAAATAAAATGTCTGAGCTTTCTGAGTCCGAGATTCGTTCTTTTCAACAAGCCCGTGGTTTAAGTGTCACCGGGCTTGTTGATGAGGTCACGGCTCGCGCTATTGAAGAAGCGCAGTGGAAACTCGGGGATAGATCTTTAAATCTGCAAGAGCCGCCATTAATGCATGGTGATGATGTTGCCGCTTTACAATCACGTTTAACTGAAATGGGTTTTGATTGTGGGCGAGTGGATGGAATTTATGGTCCTCGTACAGAATTAGCAGTAAAAGATTTTCAGAAATCAGTCGGTGCAACTGTTGATGGAAAATGTGGTCCTGCGACAATCATCGCGCTCATTCGTTTAACTAAAATTGTTTCTGGTGGTGCACCATCTGTTTTGCGTGAGAGCGCAAATCAAAAAAATCGTGGACCAGCACTTGCAAATAAAACTATTGTTCTAAACCCAGATGGCGATGATTCACTTGTTTATGATGTTGCAGTTCGTACTGAAGGTCGTTTGCTTGCTCTGGGTGCTTCTGTTTTCTTAACACGTGGTGCAACTAATAATCCCAGTGAAAAAGAGCGCATTGCATTCTCAAATAGCAGCAATGCAGATCTAATGATTTCACTTCATGAAGATAGTTATAAGAATGAAAACGCGCATGGTGCTGCAACGTATTTCTATGGCAGTGATGTGCACGGCGTGCACTCAATTGTTGGAGAAAGATTTGCTTCCTTAGTACAGCGTGAAATATGTGCTCGTACTGACTTTGCTAACTGTCGCACACATGCCATGACGTGGGAGCTACTGCGCTTAACTAAAGCGCCGGCAGTTCGCATTGATTTGGGTTATAAAACTAATCCCGGCGATATTGGCCGTATGTCTCGTCCTGATTTTCGTGATGTGATTGCAGAAGCCCTTGTTATTGCAATTCAACGGCTCTATTTAGCTGCTGAAGATGATGCAAAAACAGGAACTTTGCGTATTTCTGATCTGCGTAAAGCCGGTATCCGTCGATAATAAGTGCTCGGCTAAGTGCCGGCATATGGGAGACTTA
>JBDLTD010000135.1:0-2827 GCA_039799185.1 Actinomycetota bacterium
GGTAGATCACTTGATGAGATAACACTGATTGCTGTGACTAAGACTTTTCCAGCTAGTGATGTTGAGATCCTGAAAGATCTGGGAGTCACTGACTTTGGAGAAAATAGAGATGCAGATGCCGCGCCAAAGGCTGCTGCCGTGGCCGGCACATGGCATTTTCAGGGACAGATTCAGAGTAATAAGTTGAAATCAATTACTTCATGGGCAAATGTCATTCACTCACTTGATGAGATTCGACATTTCGAAGTGATTGAGAAAAGCGCCCCACATCCTTTGGAGATTTTCTGTCAGGTTTCACTCGATGGTTCAGAGGGCCGTGGGGGAGTCAGTGAGCAAAAGCTCTATGAATTGGCGCAAGCCATTGAAAAATCTGCGACCCATACTCTTCAAGGGCTCATGGCAGTTGCCCCACTAGGTGTTGATCCATCCGATGCATTTTCGAAATTATCAGCGATACATAAGGCTTTTATGGCCGATTTTCCTAAGGCCAATAAATTATCAGCCGGCATGAGTGGGGACTATAAAGAGGCGATTGCCCACGGTGCGACACATATTCGGATAGGCAGTTCAATCCTGGGTTCGCGCTAGGCCTACAGGTACCGTTTACCTATGGCTAATGCACTCAAGCGCGTCGCGAACTACTTAGGTTTGATGGACGACCCAGAATTCGATACACCTCTTGCATCTTCAACTCCTGCAGCGACAACATCAAGTGAAGTGCGCATCAAACCGCGCTTGCCTCGTCCAGTCTCTTCAGTAGTTACATCTTCAGTTGATGCAGCACCGCAATTAGATTTACCTGTTCTAGATCGCATCGTCACATTGCACCCACGTTTTTATAACGAGGCTCGCACAATTGGTGAGCACTTTCGTTTAGGCAATCCAGTCATCATTAACTTGACTGACATGGATGAGTCAGAGCACAAGCGCTTAGTTGACTTTGCAAGTGGACTTGCATTTGGTTTGCACGGAACAATTGAGCGAGTGACAAAGAAGGTATTCCTTTTGTCTCCAGCCAATGTCTCAATCAATGTTGAAGATAAGTCAGCTGCAGCACAAGCAAGTTTCTTTAACCAAAGCTGATCTAAGTGAACATCGGAGCGTTACTCGCTAACGTCCTGCAGTTATTTCTTTTTGCATTGCTTGCACGATTAATTCTGGATTATGTTCGCATGTTTGCACGTAACTGGCGACCAAAAGGTATTGGTCTCATGCTTGTTGAACTTGTCTATGGCATCACCGATAAACCGATGGCATTTGTTGGGCGCTTTATCCCACCGCTTCGCCTGGGCGCAGTCAGCCTGGATTTAAGTTTTATTGTTCTCTTTTTTGGAGTTCAATTACTTATGGGGCTAGTTAGCTCGCTTTAGTAAGTTTGATAGCAATTCCAAGTTCGTTATCTTCAATTGCCATAGAAGAATCTTGAACCATAGATAGTGCTAATACTTCATCCTTAATATGTGCTTCATCGCTGACTATTGCTGCAGCAATTTGAGGGGTGGCATTCCATTTCACATCAATGCGATCTGAGATTTCAAAGCCATCGCTCTTTCTGCGCTCTTGAATAAAGCGAATCACTTCACGCACATGCCCAGCGGCAATAAGGGCTGGAGTGAGCTCTAGATCTAGTGCCACGCTCTCACCTTCGTGGGAGGCAACCATCCAGCCACTTTTTGGTACTTCTGTGATGACTAGGTCATCCAGAGCAATTTCCCAACTTCCTAGCTGAGTAGTTTTAGAAGCACGCAGTGTTTTAACAAGGGTAGTTGCATCAGTTGCCGCGATTGCCTTAGCAATCTCTTGAACGGCTCCACCAAACTTTGCGCCCAGTGATTTGAAGTTAGCTTTAACGGAGATATCTACTAAGTCTCCATCAGCGCTTGCGATATCTTGTAAATCAATCACATTGAGCTCATCTGCAATCTGCTCACGCATCTGTTCTGGCAAAGCTGCCCAGCCACTTGCTGCAATGAGTGCACGGCCCAATGGTTGGCGAATCTTGATGCCAGATTCTGCGCGTGATGCACGACCAAGTTCAACGATGCGACGGGTCAGTGCAACTTGCTCTCCAAGTTTGCGATCAATTACTGATGCATCTGCAATAGGAAAATCAGAGAGATGCACGGATGCAACGGCAGATGAATCTGCTGGAATGACTAACTCTTGCCAGACCTGTTCTGTGATAAATGGAACCATAGGAGAGAGAAGTTGAGTCAGAGTTACTAAGCACTCATGGAGTGTGGAAAGGGCGCTGGCATCTCCATCCCAGAACCTGCGGCGGGATCGGCGGACATACCAGTTAGAAAGATCATCGATGAATCTAGCTAACGCGCGCCCTGCGACCTGTGAATCAAAATCAGTAAGAGCGGCGTCGACTTCTTCAATCAAAAGATTGAGCTCAGAGAGAATCCAGCGATCCATGAGTGGTCGATCAGCAATCTTTGTGCGCTGACTTAAATCAAAGGCAGATGCATTGGCATAGAGAGCATGGAAAGAAACGGTGTTCCAATAGGTCAATAAAGTCTTTCGAACAACTTCATTAATTGCATCATGGCCCACACGACGCGCAGCCCATGGCGAACCTGCAGCGAGCATGTACCAACGAATTGCATCGGCGCCATGTTGCTCCATGAGCGCCATCGGTTCGAGCACATTGCCTAAATGCTTACTCATCTTGCGACCATCCTTATCGAGGATATGGCCAAGACAGAGCACGGTTTTATAGGATGATTGATCGAAAACTAAGGTGCCAATCGTCATTAAGGTATAAAACCAACCACGAGTCTGATCGATCGCTTCGCAAATAAAGTCGGCTGGGTAGGCTGCT
>JBDLTD010000136.1:0-3230 GCA_039799185.1 Actinomycetota bacterium
CCACAAAACGGCCTTGTCACGCTGCCAATAATTCCAACTGTTGCTTGAGTGCCATTGAAATAGAACTCCTCAGCAGGTGCTGAACCACGACCATCAACAGGAGTTAATTCGTAATGCATGGATAGATCTATATAAATCTGATCAGCCGTAACCATTGTTGCTCTATCCCAAATCCCACCGGCATCTAGCGGCATCTGCTCAATAAAGCGCAGTGAGTATTCATTTTCTATTGCCCACGCTAAAAGCGCTGGTGCTTCATCATCATTTATCCCCTGGAGCAAAACAGTGTTAACTTTTATGGGAAACAGACCTGCAGCTTTGGCAGCATGTAATCCTTCGATGACATCATCAAAGCGATCTCTATATGTCAGTTTCTTGAAACGCTCACGGTTCAAGGTATCCAAACTGATATTGATTCGATTCAAACCAGCTTTTGCCAATGGAAGTGCCAATTCTTTTAAGCGCAATCCATTGGTAGTCAAAGTTAAACGCGGGGCGTTAGCCAGGCCAGCAATGCGATCAACAATCTCCACAATATCTGGGCGAAGTAAAGGCTCCCCTCCCGTTAAGCGCACTTCATTGATTCCTTGTTCAACAGCTACCTCAATGACAGTGAGAAGCTCATTAGTTGTTAGTTGCTCATGCGCAGTTCACCCACTCATCACTGCCATCAGTAAATTTCTGATGCTTCCAAATAGGCAGCTTGGCCTTTACTTCATCAACTATTGCGGCGCAGGCATCAAAGGCTGCTTGGCGATGGGCGGAAGAAACTGCCACAGCAAATGCTGTTTCCCCAATCGCAATATCACCATAGCGATGGGCTACTGCAACCTTCTCAATATCGAATTGGCCAATAAGAGCCTGTGTTATCAGTCTTATCTGTTCAGGTGCACTGGGGTGAATCTCATAGAGAAGTGATGCAACTTCTTTGCCACCGTCATGGTTTCGAACATCTCCGCAAAATGTGACAACAGCGCCGCTGTGTGGATTTGTGACCAACTTAGAAAGTTCGGCAATGTGAACGGGTGCATCAGTAACAACTGCATAGACCAACTCTGGCATCAGTGATCCTTGCCATCGAGTTGATCAAGAATGTGTCCTGCCAAACGCTCAATAATTACTAAGCCATCAGCGATTGCCCCTTGTGATCCAGGCAGATTAATTATCAGCGATGTTCCATGGGTTCCAACTAATCCCCTAGTTAGATCAGAAGTTGGGACCTTATCGCGCGAATGAGCGCGAAGTGCTTCTCCAAAACCTGGGATGAGCTTTTCAATAAAAGGCGCAGTTGCCTCAGGTGTTACATCTGTTGGAGAAACTCCCGTGCCACCTGTTGTGACAATAAGACGAGTTTTATTCGCTAGCGCCACTGTGAGTTGTTCTGAAATCAAATCAATGGAATCTGCAACTACATGCGGTCCAGAAACTTCATAGCCAAGACCAGTTAGCCCTTTTGCAAGTGATGCACCACTTAAGTCTGCATACTCACCGCGTGAAGCTCGATTACTTGCAGTGATTACAACTGCGGTGCGCATACTCACTTGCGCTTCCAATCGCCATTCTTTCCACCAGATTTTGAATCAACGTGAATTGCACTAATTTCAGCCGCTGGATCTAAAGCTTTAATCATGTCAATAATCGTTAGTCCAGCAACACTAACGGCAGTTAACGCCTCCATCTCAACACCCGTGCGATCTGAAGTGATGACGTGGGATGAAATATCAACCCCAGAGTCAGTAATAGATAGTTCAATTGAAATCTTGTTTATTGCGATTGGGTGACAGAGTGGAATTAACTCACTTGTCTTCTTAGCTGCCATGATGCCGGCAATTCTTGCGGTAGATAGAACATCACCCTTAGGTGTTGATCCATCACGAAGCAATGCAACAACTTCACCGGAGAGTTTCACATTTCCTGAAGCAATCGCTTCGCGCACAGTTACATCACGGCCAGTCACATCAACCATATTGGCCTCACCTGAAGAATTTAGGTGGGTTAATCCATCGCTCATGCCGGTAAGTCTAGCCAGCGCACTTGCTCGCCAACACCGGTCAAAGCCTTTGTAACAATGGCAAAGCCATCAGAGTGAGCTAATCCGCGCAGCATCGCAGAGCCTAAATACGGCGCAACATGGAACTGACCATCAATGAGATTGCCAATGATTAAACGAGTGAAATCTTGCGGTGCGCTTAATTCACTAGCTGTTATGACTTTTGCTAACTTCTTATGAGTCTGGCCTAGTTGAGAACCAATAACTGGTTGGCCAAGGGATGCAAGTGCAACGATTGCAGATTGTGGATTCCCAGGCAGACCAAGGATGGCTACATCACCTTTGCGCGCTAACAACATGGGGTGTCCTGGTCGCACTTTGACTGTGTCAACCAAAATATCGGCACTAATTGCATCAAGTGCACTGTGTAGATAATCACGTGGGCCTTGTGCTGTGCCACCCGTTGTAATGACTAGATCTGCCTTTTCACAAGCATCTTTTAATGCAGCGACAACAAGATCTAATTGATCAGAGATGTATTGAGTACTAACTATTTGTGCACCCATTGCGTTTAACCAACCAGGTAGCTGTGGCCCAAGTGCATCTCGTACTAAGCCATCACGTGGAATGCCGCTGAGTTGAATTTCATCACCCAACAAGACAAGTGCAACTCTAGGTTGTAAAACAACATCAATTTCATCAAAGCCTGCTGCGGCAAGTAAACCAATCATTGCTGGGTTTAATACTGTGCCTTTATTTACAATCACATCCCCAGCTTTGCATTCATGGGCAGGTGGGCGAATATCTTGATCTTTAGTTACATCACCGTTTAATTGCGCTCCATCTACTTTGGCAGATTCCCAGCGAATAATTCCAAAAGTTCCCTCTGGGATTACCGCACCTGTTGCAATTCCAACGGCTGCACCTGATTCAAGTACGCCCTTCATCGGCAATCCTGCTTTAACTTCACTAATGATTTTCCACGGACCAGGACCACTGACTGCATAACCATCCATGGCAGAGGTTGCATAGGTTGGAAGATCAACTAGTGACTTAGCATCCACGGCTAAAGTTCTGTTAACGCATTGGGCAACTGGCAACGATTCTGATCTCAACTGTTTGAATGTGGACTGGGCTATCCCACGAGCATCATCCCAACTTCCTTCAATCAGTGCGCTCATAGTTTTGCCAGATATTCCATAGCAACTACTAAATCATGAGGCGTATCAACATCAATCAT
>JBDLTD010000137.1:0-2715 GCA_039799185.1 Actinomycetota bacterium
TTCCCTTACATAGATTAACTAAGCGCCCATGAATAGTCTCTGCGGCCTTTACTGCTAGCTGTTGGGAGATAACTGAATTAACCAGGGATTCAAAATGGGACTCAGTTGGAGCGCTTCGACCTATTGTGCACAGCGGGCGACGATCAATGAGTGGTGCAAACTTGCGATCCATCTGGCCAACTTCGGCGACAATTCGCCGCATCTTTTGAGCAGAGTGGACCGCCATAAATTAGAGGGAGAAAGTTGGGTATTCGTCAGTAACCATAAGAAGGGCATAACCGACAATGCGGTTCCAATAAGCAATTGTTCCTACGACGCCTTCAGCACACCACTCAGGATAATCACCAGTAAGAACAACACTCACCCAAGCAAAGATTGTTAGGAAGAAGGCATAGAGGGCATAAATGAGACCAACAACATAGAGAGGAATTGCTAGAAACCATTTCACAAGTGGGAGAAAACGATTGAGGGCTTTTGGATCCACGTCTGGGAAAGTCACACTCACAACATCATTTTCTTCTAAAGAAGGATATTCATCTGTAAGTACCAGCAGATATGCATCCACACGTGTTGAGAGTGAAAGGAATGCTTCATTGAAAGCCAATAAATACGATGGGTATGCCTGGCGGAAAACTATTGATAGAGCTACAGGCAAAACAAAAAACCCTGCTACCCATGACATATTGCCGGAATCAAATTGTTGCGGCGCAAAGGATGCAACAAAGATTGCGATTGGCGCAATAAGGATGATGCGAAATAGTGCAGTTACGCGATTTCGCTCTGTCAGGGATACATCGATCTGGGTTTCTATTTGATTACTCATACCCACCAATTTAGCCCTAATTCGCTCCAAGCTATTGCCATTTGCAGTGCTAATGCTCTATTTTGCAGTCTCTTGCGGAATTATTTGCAGGTTTTTACAGTGTGCGGGGGCGTTGCATGGCTGGAATTAAGGAAGTCGCAGAGGAAGCCGGGGTCTCCACGGCAACTGTTTCACGCGCCCTTCGCGGCCTTCACCACGTTAATGACTCCACTCGATCAAAGATTCTTGCAGCTGCGGAGAAATTGAATTACCCACTCACGCCCATCAAGGGCAATACCGCCTCTGGGCGAACAAATAGCGTGGGAGTTGTAGCACCATATATTTCTCGCTGGTATTTCTCTCAAGTAATTAGCGGGGCAGAGCAGGCATTGCGCGAAGCAGGCCTTGATCTTCTTCTCTATAACTTCAGCCAAATGAAGGGCCGAGAGAGGTTATTTCAACATCAGTTACTTAAGGGCCGTGTTGATGCTCTCATTGTAATTAGCTTGCCACCAACAGTTGAGGAATTTGATTCCATGCTTAGCCTTGGAATTCCAATTGCCCTAGTTGGCATGGAACATGAAAAATGTGCCTCTGTAAAGATTGATGATATTGCTGGTGCCCGCTCTGCTACTCAACATTTAGTAAATCAAGGGCACAAGAAAATCGGTTTAATGTCTGGACGACCTGATGACCCATTTAACTTTAGTGTTCCACAAGATCGCCGCAAAGGATTTATGCAAGTGTTAGCTGAAAATGGCTTGGAGTGGTTGCCTCAACGCGAAGTCCATGGCGATTTCACAATGCATACTGCTGCCCGTGCAATGGATGATTTATTGGCTCGACCTAATCGTCCAACGGCCATTTTTTGTGAATCAGATGAAATGGCCATGGGAGCTATGCAAGCACTGCGCAGACATGGATTAAAAGCACCAGATGATATTTCTATTGTTGGTTTTGATGGACATGAGATGGCCGAGTTTTCAGAGCTAACAACTATTGAACAACCCGTTCAACTTATGGGTGAAATGGCGGCTTGGTCGATTATGGAGAGATTGCGCAAACCAAATATTGATCCACCATCATTAGTGCTTCCAACAACATTGGTAGTGCGAAACTCAACCCGCCGTATTGGCGCAGAAGAGGCTTAGTTTTAGCCTCTTTCGCGAAATGAGCGGGGCAGGGTAACCTTGCCGCTATGCCTGATAACAACGTTGTTGCGCCATCACTGAGCGAACTTCTCACCCACAGCTCTGAAAAATGGCGTGGATTTCCAGCAGATGTTCTTCCTCTTCCAGTTATGGAGATGGACTTTCCGATAGCTCAGCCAATTCGTGATGTGTTGATTGAAATGGTCAATCACTCAGACCTTGGATATTTAGGGCCTGTTCCTGAGTTAGCTGATGGCTTTGCATCATTTTGTGCAAAGCGCTGGGGCTGGGAAATAGATAAGTCTCAGGTACGAATTGCAGCAGATGTTGGAGTTGGCTGCGTTGAGGTTTTGCGCGTCTTTACCAAACCAGGTGATCGAATTCTTATCAATTCACCTGTCTACCAAAATTTCTACAACTGGATCAATGAAGTTAAGTTAGAAAAAGTAGATATTCCATTTGTGAACTCTGGATCAAATAGTGATGATGTTAATCCTTGGACTTTAGATTTCGATGAAGTTGAAAAAGCATACGCATCTGGCATAAAGATTCATCTGCTTTGCTCCCCGCATAATCCATTGGGCCGAATTTACTCACGTGAAGAGCTCACTCGTATTGCAGATATGGCTAAGAAATATGGCGTCATAGTGATCAGCGATGAGATTCACTCACCTCTGGTTTTTAAAGGATATGAATTTGTTCCATTTTTAGCAATTAGTGAAACTGCACGAGAAGTAGGTATTGCAGTAACTTCAGCTTCCA
>JBDLTD010000138.1:0-2685 GCA_039799185.1 Actinomycetota bacterium
TCTTTTGCAAAGTTTTTCGAGCCTTCTAATTGAGCCGCAGCTTTAGATGGTCCAAAGACCGATATTCCAGCGGCCCGCAAAAGATCTGCGGCCCCATTTACTAATGGAACTTCTGGGCCAATGACAACTAACTCAGCATCAAGTTTTTGTGCTAAATCAAGGATTGCTTGGTTATCACTTATTACTAGTGGATGACATGTTGCAAACTGCGCAATACCTGGATTACCTGGTGCAACATGTAGTTCGGTGCACTCTGGATCTGCGTGTAGTCCTAGTCCTAAGGCGTGTTCGCGACCGCCGCTTCCGACTAGGAGGATTTTCATTTCTTAGATGAAATCCTTTACGACAATTGTTTCATCGCGCCCGGGACCTACTCCGATTGCACTCATCGGTGCTCCCGAGATTTTCTCTAAGAAGGCGATGTAGTTCTGCGCAGCTTGTGGAAGATCACTGAGTTTGCGTGCACCAGTAATGTCTTCGCTCCAACCTGGCATGTATTCATAAATTGGTTTTGCATGGTGGAAATCTGATTGGGAAGCTGGAAGTTCTTCCACGCGCTTTCCATCGATTTCATAAGCAACACAAACAGGAATCTTTTCCCAACCAGTTAAAACATCTAACTTAGTTAAGAAGAAATCTGTTAAACCATTAACGCGCACTGCATAACGTGCAATTGGTGCATCAAACCAACCGCAACGACGTGCACGACCAGTAGTAACACCAATCTCGCCACCGATGCGACGTAGAGCTTCACCATCTTCATCAAAGAGTTCAGTTGGGAAAGGTCCACTACCAACGCGAGTTGTGTAGGCCTTAATAATTCCAATGACGCGATCAATCTTTGTTGGTCCAATTCCAGAGCCAGTACATGCACCGCCTGCAGTTGGATTACTTGAAGTCACGAATGGATATGTGCCGTGGTCAACATCGAGCAAAGTGCCCTGTGAACCCTCTAAAAGCACACGCTTTCCAGCAGCCAACGCCTCATTGAGAATCAAAACAGTATCGGCAACATAGGGGCGAAGAATCTCGGCATATGCCAAATACTCTTCAAGAACCTCATCTACTTCAATGTTTTTACGGTTAAAAACTTTAATGAGAACCTGGTTCTTATCGCGCAAGGCACTTTCAATCTTTTGACGCAAGATTGATGGATCAAATAGATCTTGCACGCGAATACCAATACGGTTGATCTTGTCGGCATATGCCGGTCCAATTCCGCGACCAGTTGTTCCAATCTTTGATTTACCTAGGAAACGCTCAGATACCTTGTCGATTGTGCGGTGATAAGGAGTAATCAGGTGCGCATTCGTTGAAATTAGTAACTTGCTGCAATCAATGCCGCGCTCTGTTAATCCAGCGATTTCTTGAAGTAATACACCTGGATCAATAACCACACCGTTACCAATAACTGGAATTACGTTAGGTGAAAGAATTCCTGAAGGTAATAAGTGAAGTGCGTACTTTTGATCACCAATAACAACTGTGTGACCTGCGTTGTTTCCGCCTTGATAGCGAACTACATAATCAACGCGATCTCCCAGTAAATCGGTAGCTTTACCCTTGCCTTCGTCGCCCCACTGAGCTCCAAGCAAAACAAGTGCTGGCATTGGTAAAGCCTCTCCGATTACGTAGTGTTATTACTTAAGTGATGAAGTTCCTGTTGAACGTAGATCTTCACATGCACGTGCAACACGAGCAGCCATGCCAGCTTCAGCAGCCTTACCCCACGCACGTGGGTCATAAGCCTTCTTGTTACCAACTTCGCCATCAATCTTTAACACACCGTCGTAGTTCTTAAGCATGTGATCAACAACTGGACGTGTAAAAGCGTATTGGGTGTCTGTATCAACATTCATCTTAATGACGCCGTAATCAAGGGATTCGCGGATCTCTGAAAGAAGTGAGCCAGATCCACCATGGAAAACCAAGTCCATTGGCTTACTTCCAGCAGGAAGGCCTAACTTCTTTGATACTGCTTCTTGCAACGTTGCCAAGATTTTTGGTTGCAGAACAACGTTTCCTGGCTTGTATACGCCGTGAACATTTCCAAATGTTGCAGCTACTAAGTAGCGCGCATTGGCATCTGTTCCAAGAGTTTCAATAGTGAGAAGTGCATCTTCTGGAGTTGAGTAGAGCTTGGCATCATGCTTTGCTTCAATGCCATCTTCTTCCCCACCAACAACACCGATTTCAATTTCAAGGATTGTCTTTGCTGCAACAGACATCGTCAACATTTCCTTTGCGATGCGCATGTTTTCTTTCATATCAACTGCAGAGCCATCCCACATGTGTGAATTAAACAGTGGAGCCTTACCTGACTTAATTCGATCTGCACCAAATGCAAGAAGCGGACGCATGAAGCCATCTAGCTTTTCTGCTGGGCAGTGATCTGTGTGAATACCGATGTTTACTTTGTAGTTCTTTGCAACAACATGAGCGAACTCAGCTAGGCCAACTGCGCCGTCAACCATGTTCTTAACTGTTGAACCTGAAGCGTATTCAGCCCCACCCCAAGAAAATTGAATGATTCCATCTGATTCTGCTTCGGCGAAACCACGAATAGCAGCGATGAGTGTTTGTGATGATGAAACGTTAATTGCTGGGTATGCAAAGGCGCCTTTCTTGGCGCGATCCAGCATGTCTGCATAAATTTCTGGGGTTGCAATTGGCACAATGACTCCT
>JBDLTD010000139.1:0-2633 GCA_039799185.1 Actinomycetota bacterium
GCAGCTGCATTCTGGAAGAGATATTTGAACTCCATGGTGATGCGCGAAATCAGTGCAACCGATGCCAAGATGAGAATTGATCCATCTGAATTGGTATCACGTGCTGCGCTGCATCTGCATAACAACCCAGATGTTCTATCAGCCTTACGTGCTCGCTTTACAACAATCATGGTTGATGAGTTCCAAGAATCAGATCCAGCACAACGCGCACTTCTAGCAATGCTTGCAGGTAGCGATGTCATCATCTGTGCTGATGCAGATTCAGCAGTGGGGCGCTTTCGCGGAGCAGATCCTGATGGATTATCTGCTGCTCTTGATCCCTATCGCGCAAAAGAGATTGTGCTCGACAGCGCCTTTAGAAACTCCTCTTCTATCTTTGATGTTGGTGTGCGCTTTGCAAAGAGCATGAAGGGCTCACCTGTTACCCGCAAACGCACCTGCAGCAATGAAAATGCCGGCCAAGTACAGGTCCATCGCTTTAGATCAGGGGCAGAAGAGGCAGCTTTTATTGCTCATCAATTCCGTAGCGCGCATCTGCGTGAAGGTATTTCATATAGCAACATGGCAGTTATTTTACGCAGTCCTGGGATGCAAGCATCATCACTGCGACGTGCGTTTTCACAGGTTGGTATTCCAGTTGCATCTGAACTCCAAGCGTTAGCTGGCAATCCCGCAATTGCGCCTTTCTTGCTTTTAGCCCGCGTTGCACTTAAACAACAACCACTTAACTTTGACACCGCAGAGCGGTTGTTAATGAGTGAATTTGGCGGGGCAGATTCGATTTCTTTGCGCAGAATACGTAGAGCACTTATCTCCACTCGCGCTGATGGTGATGATCGCACTGGAACACAGCTACT
Organism: Actinomycetota bacterium; assembly: GCA_039799185.1. Classification (GTDB taxonomy): domain Bacteria; phylum Actinomycetota; class Actinomycetes; order Nanopelagicales; family Nanopelagicaceae; genus Planktophila. The sequence goes on from JBDLTD010000139.1 coordinate 858, forward strand.
CATTGCAGCCCTTGATACTGGAGAGCTATTTATTGAAGGTGCAACTGAAATTACTCGCGTGCATGAGCTACTGGAAAAGGCGCGTGCAGTTGCCAGAAACAAGAAGGCAACGGCAGATGAATTGCTGTGGGCAATTTGGGATAACGCGGTAACAAGTGATGATCAGAAATTAGCTAACGCTTGGCGCAATCAAGCGCTGCGTCCTGGAGTGCGCGGAGCTGGCGCCGATAGAGATCTTGATGCAATGATGCAGTTGTTTGAAAGTGCTGCCCGATATTCAGAGCGTTTCCCATTATCTGGGCCAGGAGCGTTCATTGCTGAGATTGCAACTGAAGATATCGCTGGCGATGTCATTACTGCTAAAGGTGTGAGGCCAGATTTTGTTGAAATCCTTACCGTTCATAGTGCAAAGGGACGTGAATGGGATTTAGTTGCAATTGCAGGATTACAAGAAGGTGCTTGGCCAAACCTTAAGCAGCGCTCTTCGCTTTTGGGTGCAGAGCGTTTAGTAGAGCGCAAACGCAACCCTGATATTGCCCGCGATCAGCTAGATGTCATTGCAGCTAGCGGGCTTTTGCAAGATGAGGAGCGCTTGTTTCATGTGGCGCTAACCCGCGCTAAACAAGCGTTATTTGTTACTGCTGTTCAGCGAGATGATGAAGAGCCTTCACAGTTCTTTGAAGCAATCGAAGTAATGGTTAAAAAACTTGATGAAAAATTAGAGCCAGAGCTAACTGATGTTCCACGACCTATTACCGCGCCAGCTCTTGTGGCAGAACTTCGTAGCCAACTCAATGGTGAACATGCACAAGAGGCTGCAGCGATATTGAGCGCGATGAAGACTGAAGGAATCTATTTGGCTGATCCTGCGCATTGGATTGGGTCTGTGCCACTGAGTACTGATGCACCAGTCATTAATGCAGACCTAGAAGTAGTTGTTTCACCAAGTGGTGCTGAATCATTTGTGGAGTGCGGAGTTAAATGGTTCCTTCAAAATAATGGTGGAAGTGATGGCGATAGCACCGCACAAGTCTTAGGTTCGGCTATCCACGCATTTGCAGCCAAAATGGTGCAAGAGCCTGGCACAACTAAAGAGGATTTGATTTCCAACTTAGAGAGTTCATGGAAACTCATTGATCCAGATTCAGGTTGGGTTAGTGCCTCTCACCTAGAAAACGCTGTGACAATGCTGGAGAAATTTGTGGAGTATCACAAAGAATCAAAGCGGACGGTTGTGGATGCTGAAATCAGATTTGATGTGAAGTTAGGCCGTGCTCGTATTCGGGGAAGTGTGGATCGCCTTGAAGTAGAGGCCGATGGTTCACTCTTCATTATTGACTTTAAAACCGGTGGGGCTGCAATTTCATTAAAGGAAGCAAAAGAGAATCTGCAGCTGGCTAGTTATCAAGTGGGAATTGCTCAAGGTGGATTTACACAAGGCACAGTCAGTGCTGGCGCAGAGCTGGTGTATCTAGGAACATCAACAGCTGGCGCAACTCTTAGACCGCAGCACGTTATTGATGTTGAAGCTACGAAAGAGAAATTGAATGAGATTGCCGAAGGCATGGGCGCTGCTCACTTCTTTGCAACTGTGAATAAGCGCTGTAAAGGCTGCCCAGTGCGCAAATCCTGCCCCGTTCAAAATGATGGACGGACGGTGATTGAGAAATGAGTGAAGCTAAATACACACCAGAAGAGATTATTTCAAGGTTAGAACTCAAACCTGTCACAAAGTATCAAGCAGAGATTATTAGTAGTCCACTAGAGCCTTCAGTA
>JBDLTD010000140.1:0-2629 GCA_039799185.1 Actinomycetota bacterium
AGTAAATGGCCAGTGCTGGAGCAGCCATAAGCCAAAGAATCTTTGAATCCTTTGGTTTCCTTTTTTTAGGTGCACCAGAGGCACCCTTGCCGCGATTGGCAAGGGTGCCCTGGATGCGATCTAGAGAAGTAACTATTTACTCCTTAAGAAGAAAGACCCTGTTTGATGGTCTTTGATGTGTCAGTCAACGTCTTTGTGACATCGGCTCCACCAGTGATTGCAATCAATGCATCCTCAAGTGGGTTACGCACGTTGTTAACGTTGTTGAACAAGAATCGTGGTGCAAGAAGAAGCTTCTTACCCATGATGTCTGATGTGTTCAATAGATCAACGTTAGCTGCGTAGTCAACGTTGATAATTGAAACGTGCTGTGAAGTTCCAACAGCATATGCTTGAGCATTTTCAGCCTGAGCCAAGAATGACATAAATGATGCTGCAATCTTCTGATCTGATGAAGATGACTTCGCATTTACGCTCAAGATGAATGTGTTGTTTGTAATGCCTTGGTATAGAGGCTTTGAGTCAGTTGTAATAAATGACATCATCTTCATCTTTCCTGACATTGCTGGATTGAGCTTTGTAACTGTGCTCATACCAAATGTTCCAGTTGGATAAATTGCAGCCTTGCCTGAAGCAAAGTCAGCTGGTGCAACAGTGTCGTTGTAACCAGTTGGGTTCGCTGGGAAACAGCCCGCATCAGCCATCGCCTTGTACTTGTTCGCAATTTCAACGAACCAAGGTGACAGTAGATCAGCCTTGCCTGTATCGATTGCTAGAACGCGAGCTTCAAGTGTTGCTAGATCTGGAGCTGAGTTCATCAAGAATGAGTTGATGATCTGACCCGCGTTACCGCGTGTAGCACCTGGCCATGCAAATGGAATGAATCCTGCTGCTTTAGCTGTCTTACAGAAGGCAAGTGTCTGGGTCCAAGTTGTAGGAACCTTCCATCCCTGCTTTGCAAATAGCTCTGCGTTATACAAAGGATTGTTAAATAGAGACTGGTATGGAAGTCCATACACCTTTCCATTAACAGTTCCTGGTGTTAGCGCTGAAGCAATTACGTTCTGCTTCATAAAGCGTTGGTTTGATAGATCAGCTAGTAATCCACCTGCGTAGAACTGATTGAACTGTCCACCACGGCTAGTTACAAATACTGCAGCCTTCTTGTTAGGACTGATTTTTGCATATGCCAAGTTGGTGTAGTCAACAGAAGTCATAATTACCTGGCTGATTTTTGTGCCTGGGAACTTTGCTTCGTACTTGTCAATGATTGCCTGGAAAACTACTTTATCTTCTGGGCGCCAGTGGTGAAATTCAATAGATCCCTTTGGAGGAGTTGAAGTAGCAACTGGATTTGCCTTAGTTGCACCAAGACGCACACGCTGCCAAGTTAACTTTCCATTTGAACCTTCTGTACAAATTAATGATGCTGTTGTTTGTCCAGTGCTTACACCTTCTGTTGTACATGCCTTGCCGAATGCTGGAGCATCAGCAGCGTGTGCAACCGCAAGTGGAGTAATTACAAGTGCCGTAGCAACTAATGCAACTACACCAGCACGGAGTGAAGCAAAGGTACTTAGTCCTTTAGTTTTCATTTTTATCCTTGCTTTCCGAGGGTTAGATTGTTGTTTACCATTCTGTGAGGGGTATCCCTAACTTTTTTGCCAGTTGACGAATACCTGGTCGCACATCGATCCATGAAATGACCAAGTGGTGCGGATATCCGCCAGTGACGATTCCATTCACTAAAGCAGCGGCATCAGGTTGAGTGATTACCGTTGCTGTATTGCCTTGGAAGTGATTGGGAGCAGGGATTGATTCCCCTCGGCTCACAACCATGCGTAGACCCGTGCGGTTGCTCGGATCCACATCCCGATCAATACGAAACAGTGTTACTGGTCCGGTCTTGAGCGGAAAATTACCTGCAACGCCTAATTTGCGATTGCAGTGGGTTGATTGGGTGGCATTAATTGGGTCTGCAGCAAGCTTTGTTGCAGCCGAACCGCAGTGCCATAAACGAACTAAACCTTGTGAAGCATCAAGATCAACGATGTCAACCAAGTAGTTTTCATCTGAACCTAGTGATTCACAGACCATCATTGTCACAGCGCCTAAAACATCGCGCTCACATGTTGTGACAGTGCCGCGGTCTGAAAGTCGACCCAGAGATGAACATATGCAGGCACCTAAATCAGTTGGAAACTCTGGCCAGCAGCGAATTGCAATGGCATCCAAAACTTCTTCTTTGCGCCATTCGTCCAAAGCGACTTCTACTCCATAAACTTTCTTAGCTTCTTCCACATTAACTGCAGCCAGCGATGGTTGGGCAGCCACAGCGTTTGCATAGGCAAGTTCGCGAGCCTCTTGCTTAACTTCTGAAATTCTTCCAAATGCGTCATCGATTGTTATTTGGCGAATATCTAAGCCGAAAGTTGAAAATATCTGTTGTGCATCATAAACACATGGCGTGAAACCAATAGGTGCGTCCCCAACTGCGCCAATCTTTTTACCACGTAGCCAGTCCAAAGCCTTTTGTGCATCTGCTTCAGATCCGAATTCACCAGTGACAGTTTTTGGAGCTGTTGCCTCAGGCAGTTTTCCTGCGAGCGCATCTTTAATTGCAGCGCGT
>JBDLTD010000141.1:0-2614 GCA_039799185.1 Actinomycetota bacterium
TATTGATCTGGCGTTGCCCAGTTCGTGCTTTCGCAGTGAGAGAACTTAGTAAAAGAGAGCAGCGCTGCCAAGATTGCAAGAGCTAGTAATGCCCGCGTGCGCATTGCCATTATGGTTTGCGGCGTTGCTTTCCACCAGAAGTCATGACAACTGGATCAAGCCCACCGATATTTGCTGGCGCTGGGAAATCCATCACTGGTTCATCCTTAAGTGCGCCCTTCATAAAAGCAGTCCAAATTCTGGCTGGGAAAGTTCCACCTGTTACAGAGTTCAATCCACCAATTCCATTGAGGGATTCAGATGCACTATCGCGAAAGAGGGCAACTGATGCTGCTAACTGTGGTGTGTAAGCACTAAACCAAGCAGAGGCGTTGGACTGTGAAGTACCAGTCTTTCCTGCAGCTGGACGACCAAGTGCAAGTGCTGCAGCACCTGTTCCACCAGTAATTGTTCCCTTGAGGGCGTAGGTTAAATCAGCCATCACTTCTTTACTAAATACTTCCTGTGTTTCTTGCTTACCTTCATATAGAACACCCTTGTTGGAGCCAATAACTTGAGCAACTAAATAAGGTTTTGATTTAATTCCTTGAGCAGCAAAGGTTGCATATGAGTTTGCAACATCAATAACGTGAGGACTTGCAACACCTAGAACAACAGAGGGTGTTGGCATCATTGCAATTGCTTCTGGAATACCTGCACGGCGTGCAACATCAACGACTGCAGCTGGACCTACTTTAATTCCTAGTGGAACAAAGATTGTGTTGATTGAATGCTTAGTTGCATACAAGAGATCAACTTGGCCCCAACCCTCATCGCCATAATTAGAAACAATGTATGGCTTTCCTGCATCATCAAATGTTTGTGGTGAATCACCGTTCCACATCGAAGTTAAAGGAATACCTTGTTCAAGTCCGGCAATGATTGCGAAAGGTTTAAAGGTTGAACCAGCAAGTGCGATGGATTGTGTTGCATCGCTGAGCTGGCGCTGTAAGTAATCCCGGCCACCATAAAGTGCCACGATCTCACCAGTTCCAGGCCTAATTGCAACTAAACCAATGTGTAGGTTCTCTGGCGCATTTGAAGGGTAGAACTTATTAACTGCATCAACGGCAGATTGTTGGGCCTTTTGATCAAGTGTTGTTTTAATGACAAGACCACCAACGAGAAGTTGATCTTGGCTAAAACCTAACTTTGATAATTCTTTTGTAACAGCTTCAATGATGTGACCTTTGGGCCCACTTAACTGTCCTGAGGTTGAACGCGGTGCAACTGTTGGAAACTTCATCTTGGCTGCTGCATCTTTATCTAACCAGCCAGCTTCAATCATTCCCTCTTTGACATATTCAAATCGTGCTTGCACGCGTTCTAAGTTTCCTTTTTTAAATGCTGGGTCATATAAACCAGGAGAGCGCAAAATAGATGCAATGACTGCGGCTTGTGCATTAGTTAATTGATCAACGTTACGGTTGAAATACTGCTGAGATGCTGTCATCACACCATATGAACCGCGGCCAAAGTAAATAGTATTTAAGTAACTTTCAAAGATTTGATCTTTAGAGAGTTGGTTCTCCAACTTAATAGAGATAACTAATTCTTTGATTTTTCTTTGAATAGTTCTACTTGGTGTTAAAAAGGCTGTCTTTGCATATTGCTGCGTGATGGTTGAACCGCCTTGCAGTGAACCACCTTTAAGGTTATTAACAACTGCGCGCAAAATACCTGTCACTGAAAATGCTCGGTTGGAATAAAAACCACGGTCTTCTGCTGCCAGAACTGCATGGCGCACATTCAGTGGAATCTTTGCAAGTGGAACAATTTGGCGGTTCTGAGTTCCTACGCGACCAATTTCTTCACCATTTGAATATTGAATAATTGTTGACTGTGAATTCACATAAGCATTTGGATCTGGAATATCTACAGTGAAATAGGCGAGGGCGAAAAGAACAGATCCTGCAATGAAGCCAAAGCCGCCTAGAAAGACAGCTGATCTGATCAGGAACTTACGCATTACTTAAGGCTACCTTGTGGCGTAATCCTCGTCCTCCAGGGTGCGTACCTTGCGGGGCGCCTTGCGTTCGCGGCCATCACCCAAAATGAATGAGGCACACAGGTGATTCCAAGAACATCCGCGGCATACCTCTACGAGATAGACGCGAAACTCACCGAACTCACTTTCCATCTCAGTTAACTCTTTAACATTCTTAATGCGACCTGAGTACTGACCTAGCTGTTCACCAAATGCGTAACGAAGTTCAACAAGTTCATTCTTCTTACATACCGGGCAGTTACGCCCAACTTTCTCCCCGTGCCACTTTGCCGCACGCATCAAGTAAGGATCAGCATCGCAGGCATCAACAACACCACGAAAGAGGGCCATTAAAGTGGCGCGCTTGTCGAGTGAATAATCGATGAACGAACGTTGAGATTTCATTGGAGTACAGAATAAACCTAATTAAGCCAGTACGCTCTTCATTATGAGTTTCCTTGGTTTGCTGCGGCATCCTAGGTTTTCCCGCTTGCTTGCAATCCGGTGGACAGGTCAAGCTACCGATGGTGTCTTTCAAAGCGCTTTAGCTTCTTTTGTTCTCTTCTCTCCAGAACGCCAAGCAAATGC
>JBDLTD010000142.1:0-2611 GCA_039799185.1 Actinomycetota bacterium
TACTTCAAGTGCAATAGGAGCAAATGCATCGCGGTCTTGCTCAGTTAATCCAGTTAAATCTGCAACTGGGTTAAGTGGTGCAACGTGAATTTCAAATGGATAACGAGCTGCATATGGCACAAATGCAATCCAACGATCATTGCGGGCAATGATGCGCTCTTCATCACGGATTTCACGTGCCACAACTTCATCAAATAAAACTTTGCCCGTGGATTCTTTATACTTATTAGCTGCACCCAACATCTTTTCAACGCGTGGTGGAATAAATGAATATGCATAGATCTGACCATGTGGGTGTGTGAGTGTTACACCAATTTCTTCACCGCGGTTTTCAAATGGTGCGATGTGCTCAATAAAGCTCTCTTGTGAGAGTTCAGCGGTGCGATCAATCCATGCTTCAAGCAGTACTCGCACTCGAGCAGGAGTTAAATCCTTAAATGCATTTCCATGCTCTGCCGTAAAGCAAATAACTTCACACTTTCCTGCCGCGCTTCCTAAATCAGTATCTGGTCCCACTTGATCAGGTAATGCCCAATCACCAGTAGGTGGGCGAAGTGAAGGTGAGCGGTTATCAAAGACAACTACTTCAAAATCAGATTCAGGAATCTCAGTTAAGAGCTCACCTGTTGTTGGACATAGTGGGCAGAGTTCTTTGGGAGGTAAAAAGATTCGGCCTTGGCGATGAGATGCCATAGCAATCCACTCATTAACCAGGGGATCGAGTCGAAGTTCACCAATAGCTGGTTGTTCTTCAACAGGGCGAGCATCTTTAGCGCTGCGGTTTTGGCCAGAAGTGTCGTAATAGCGAATGGTGCGGCCATCGGCCATCTGGCGATCATTTCGCAGGATGCCAGCGCTTAGTTTTTTACTCTGCTCCATAGTGTCGTTACTCTACCTTTGTGACTAAGCAAACTGCACTTCTGAGCGCTCCAACTTCCTCGTTGCTTATTGAGGTAGTTAATGGGGCCTTGGTGATTCGCCATTGGGGAGCCCCAATTCTTGGGCAGAACCATGACATCGCACTAGCTAGTCGAGTATCGATTGCAAACAGTTCTTGGGATGAACCGCAGCTGCCAGGTTTAATGCGCGAGAGTTCTCGTGGATTCTTAGGCCGTGGATCTTTATCTGGTCACCGCAATGGAAAAGCTTGGTCAACTAAATTTGAAGTAACAGATTTTCATCATCAGGATAATCATTGTGCTGTAACCCTTCGAGATTTTCATGCTGAGTTAGAGGTTGCAGTAACTTTTGATTTAGATGCCTTTGGAGTTCTTATTCAAAAGGCAAGCGTTAAAAACATTGGAACCTCCGATTATGTTCTCAACGAATTTATCCATTGGTTGCCCTTGCCACAAGAGGCAACACAAACTTTAGACTTTGCAGGCCGTTGGTCTAATGAGCGCCAACCTCAGCGTCGTGATATTCAAATAGGAACGTGGGTGCGCGAATCCCGTGAAGGAAGAAGCGGTCACAACTTCTCCATTGCCGATATTGCACTCAGTGCCCAAACATCTTTCCAATCAGGATCTGCTTGGGCAACAAGTATTGCGTGGAGCGGAAATTCACATTATTTGGTTGAGCGCGGTTTTGATGGTGCGCAATCAATGGGAGCAGGCGAGCTCTTACTTGCTGGCGAAGTAATTCTTGGTGCACAAGAGAGCTATGAAGCACCAGCGCTATTTGCTGTGTATTCAAATCAAGGCCTAGATGGCATCAGCGCAGCGTTTCATTCACATCTGCGTGCACGTGCTATTCATCCTAAGCGTCCACGCCCACTGACTTTGAATATGTGGGAAGCGCTCTATTTTGATCATAATGAAGCAAAGATAAGAGAGCTTGTTGATGTCGCCGCCCAAGTCGGTGTTGAACGTATTGTCTTAGATGATGGCTGGTTTCATTCCCGCCGCAATGATCGCGCAGGCTTAGGTGATTGGGTTATAGATCCTGCAGTGTGGCCACATGGTTTAACGCCAATTATTGAATACATCAATAGCAAGGGAATTGAGTTTGGTCTTTGGTTTGAAGGCGAAATGGTCAACCCTGACTCTGATTTATATCGCGCACATCCTGAATGGATCTTGCATGAAGGTGATCGTGTTCCACCGCTTTGGCGCCACCAACTTGTTCTAGATCTTGGACATGAGGATGCATATAAGCATGTATTGGAACAAACCTCCGCAGTGTTAGCAGCTCACAAGATTGCTTACATCAAGTGGGATCACAACCGAGTATTAGTAGATGCTGGGCATTTAGGTGTGGCTGGTGTGCGACGCCAAACACAGGCGATTTATCGTTTATTTGCCGAGTTAAAAAAGCGCCATCCAGGACTTGAAATTGAATCATGCGCATCTGGCGGAGCACGAATTGATCTTGGTGTTATTGACTATGTGGATCGCTTCTGGACTAGTGATAACAATGATGCATTAGAGCGCCAAACTATTCAGCGTTGGACATCCCAAGTTATTCCACCTGAAATGCTTGGAACACATATTGGACCAACACATGGCCACCAAACAGGGCGCACGTTAGAGCTCTCTATGCGCGCAACAACGGCTCTCTTCGGCCATGCAGGAATTGAATGGAACATTACTCAAGCAACTGATGAAGAACG
>JBDLTD010000143.1:0-2589 GCA_039799185.1 Actinomycetota bacterium
CAAGTGATGGCAGCAACTTCTCATCCGCTCTGGATGCAGTTCAATGACGCTCTAGCGATGATCCTTGGTTCACAGGTTTTAGCAGACCTTGCAACGCGCTGGTTAATTGGTCAAGCGATTCAACCTCTCACACCAGAGGATTCCAGACTCCAAGCAGAGTTTCTTATTGCACGTGCGAATCTCTGATCTTCGCGAGCGTTTAGCGCTTTCATTTGGCGAGCACTCTCACTTTCCCACCGATATCGCCATCTCAGAGTTAGGCAGCAAAACCGTTAATGAGGCCCTTGCTGCAGGTCTTGAGGCAGATGAGATTTGGAAAGCGGTGTGTAAAGCGCATCCAAAAGAGACAGAAAAACATAAGTATTAAAAAATGAGCCTTGCTACAACCCTGACGCAGACAGATCAAAACCACCCACCCTTACTTTTAATTCATGGTCTGGGATCGGCTGCAACGGCATTTAAGCCGATCATCCCTACGCTGGCACAAAGCTTTCGCGTGATAACTGTTGATCTTCCAGGACATGGCAATAGCGCCTATAACAAAGCTCAGGAGATGGATCCAAAATCACTGGGCAGAGCAATCTTTGAGAGCGTTGAGAGTAAGTATGGGATAAATGAGTTTCATGTGGCAGGTAATTCACTGGGCGGGTGGATTGCACTTGAGATGGCAGCAGATAAGCCAGAGCGCATTAAAACTCTTACAGGTCTAGCACCTGCTGGATTGTGGCTCAAGCCTTCTTCGGGGCGTGTGCCCAGTGAAGCGCAGTCCTATTACATGGCCAAAGCTCTAAGGCCATTTATTAGAGTGGGTTTGCATGCAAGTGCATTGCGCAAGATTGGATATGCAAATGTAAGTCCCAAGTGGCGCGAGTTCAGTTATGAAATCTGTTATGACTCGGCATATGCAATGGGAAATGCAACGGGATATTTTCAAGCTTGGGATGGGATGTTAGGAAGACGTTTTGAAGCACATGTCCCAGTGAGCGTTCCTGTAACAATTCTCTTTGGCGATACAGATAACACATTGCCATATCCGCATTCACAGGAGCGCTCGCTAGCACCTGCTCATAGTTCTTGGATGGTTATTGATAACTGTGGCCATGCACCGATGTGGGATTATCCAGATTTGATCGCAAAAATTATTAAGGAAACTACCGAGCGATAACCTCAAGGACCCATGGCTCTTTGCCATCGGATTCAAAGAGTTCACATTCAAAGTTGGTTGAGACAATCTCTGCTAGTTCTTGGGGATTAGAGGGAATGGTTTTAGAGAGCAGCAACAGGCGCGTTACTTCACCCCTAGTCTTTTTGGACATATGAGTAATTACTTTCTTCACGCCACCGACTTTGCTGAATACTTTTATCTCAACGCACTTTTCGGCCGGGGGAGTCCAAACGCTTTGATAGGTCGATGAGCGGCAGTCGATAATCAAATCTGCTTCAATGGCATCTAGCGCCTTGGTAATTGGCGTGCGCATCTGGGCAACATCTATTTTTTCTTTGTAGGGCTCAATCAGATCAAGACATCTAAGGCTTCCGTACTTCGCCGAGATGATTGCAATTGATTTCTGTGCTCGGTTTTGGCCAGATCTGCCCAAGGTTGCCCAGCCCAGGCCCTGATAGAGGACTCCGGTATAGACGGTGATAGCTGGGCCTGGCTCTGCCGCCTTTTTCTCACTGGGGGGAAGCAGAATCAGCATGGGGGTAAGTATGGGCCCGCATAGCGCTGGCGACACGCTCATATTTGTCAGTGCCTCCTGCTACCTTTCGAACAGATGTTCGGATACTCTATCCGAGTACAACCAGAGCGGTTCTAACCTCCGCCCACAGCTCTTCCCCCGAGCGCTGCGGTCCGTCGTTAGGTCTCCGTACCTTCTGGGCCAGGACCAAACGTCATACGACGTTCTATCGAAAGGAAAGTAAGTGGCTACTGAAAAAAGCAATAAAGCTAACGAAGCTGCACAAGAAAAAGCTACAAGCGAACGCCAAAAAGCGCTCGATACAGCCCTAGCCCAGATCGAACGTCAATTTGGAAAAGGCTCAGTAATGAAGATGTCCGATCGTCAAAACCAGATTGTTGAAGTAATTCCAACTGGTTCAATCGCACTCGATATCGCACTTGGTATTGGTGGATTGCCTCGCGGTCGAATCGTAGAAATCTACGGACCAGAATCTTCAGGTAAGACAACTCTTACATTGCATGCAATTGCAAACGCACAAGCTGCAGGCGGTATCTGTGCATTCATCGATGCTGAGCACGCCTTTGATGCAGAGTATGCAAAGAAGCTTGGCGTTGATATTGATGCTCTTCTTGTTTCACAACCAGACACAGGTGAACAAGCACTCGAAATTATGGACATGCTTATCCGTTCAGGTGCCCTTGATCTAGTTGTAGTTGACTCCGTTGCAGCACTTGTTCCACGCGCTGAAATTGAAGGCGAGATGGGAGATTCTCATATGGGTCTTCAAGCACGCCTTATGTCACAAGCACTACGTAAAATTACTGGTGCACTTCACCAATCAAAGACAACTGCAATCTTTATTAACCAGTTGCGTGAAAAGATTGGTGTCTTCTTCGGTTCACCTGAG
>JBDLTD010000144.1:0-2569 GCA_039799185.1 Actinomycetota bacterium
CGATTGGAAGAGCAAGATCTGCAGCAAGTGCTGCATCTTGAATGGAAGGTCCCATCTCAATTCCTTCAGCGTTAGCATTTAATTCACGAGCAAGACCAAATAGCTCAACCAATGTCTTACCAGCTGATGCCATTGCATCTGATGGTTTCATTGATCGCTTAGTCTCAACATCTAGAACTAACCGGTCGAAGTCTGTTCTCTGCTCAACACGTGTTGCCTCAACTTTGTAGGTAACACGAAGCACAGGTGAGTAAATTGAATCAACCGGAATCCGGCCAATCTCTCCCCCTGCTTGCTTGTTTTGAATAGCAGTGATGTAACCACGGCCGCGCTCAACCGTTAACTCAATCTCAAACTTTGCCTTTGAGTTTAAGGTCGCAATGTGAAGCTCTGGGTTGTGCACCTGCACACCAGCTGGAGCTGCCACATCTGCACCAGTAACAATTCCCTCACCAGTTTTACGAATGTAAAGAAGTGATGGCTCATCATTATCTGAAGATAAAACTAGGTTTTTGATGTTTAAAACGATCTCAGTTAGATCCTCTTTAACACCTTCTAAAGATGTGAACTCGTGAAGTGCGTCATTAACTCTAATTCCAGTCACAGCAGCGCCAGGAATTGAAGATAACAAGGTACGACGAATTGAATTACCAAGGGTGTAACCGAAACCTGGTTCTAGTGGCTCAATAATGAACCGTGAACGGTACTCGCTTACTACTTCCTCAGTGAGGATGGGGCGTTGTGCAATTAGCACTGTTTTCCTCCGTAAGTTCTGGAAGACCCTCTATTTGATCTTCCGGTTGGTATTCTCGATATTTAGTTTTACTGCTTTAAATCTTTACTGCTGAAGTACTTGATTACTTGGAGTAAAGCTCAACGATTAGTTGCTCTTGTACTTGAGTATCAATAATTGGGCGGGTTGGAACGGCGTGGACCAGGATTCTCATCTTGGAACCAACAACCTCCATCCATGCTGGAACAGCCTTCTCACCTAGCTCTGCACTTGCGACGATAAATGGTGTGGTGTCCAGTGAAGCTGGCACAACATCAATTACATCCATAGGTGTAGTTCTAAATGATGGAATGTTTACGCTCTTGCCATTTACTAAGAAGTGACCGTGGCGCACTAATTGGCGTGCCATGTCACGGCTCTTTGCAAAGCCAGCGCGGAAAACAACATTGTCTAGGCGAGTTTCAAGTAGTACCAAAAGATTTTCACCAGTCTTACCTTGCAGACGGTTTGCCTCTTCGTAGTAACCACGGAACTGCTTCTCTAGTACTCCGTAAATACGTGCACACTTTTGCTTCTCACGCATCTGTAGTAAGTACTCAGAATCCTTTGAGCGAGCGCGGCCATGTTGTCCTGGTGGATATGGACGTGACTCAATTGGACACTTTGGTCCATCGCACTTAGAGCCCTTAAGGAAGAGCTTTACTTTTTCGCGACGGCATCTTTTGCAATCTGCACCGGTATAGCGAGCCATAGTTTTCTCCCTTTCCTTATACTCGACGTGGTTTACGTGGACGGCAACCGTTGTGTGGTGCTGGAGTTACATCTGCGATGGCTCCAACCTCAAGTCCTGCTGCCTGTAATGAACGAATTGCAGTTTCCCGGCCTGAACCAGGTCCCTTAACAAATACATCTACCTTCTTTAAACCATGCTCCTGTGCTTTACGAGCGGCGGCCTCTGCTGCCATTTGTGCTGCGAATGGAGTTGATTTACGAGAACCTTTAAATCCAACCTGACCAGATGATGACCAAGCAATTACGCCACCTGCTGGATCGGTAATGGAAACAATGGTGTTATTAAATGTGCTCTTGATGTAAGCATGACCGAAGGCAACATTCTTCTTATCCTTCTTACGTGCTTTAATTTTCTTAGGCGCAGCTTTTGCAGCAGCTTCCTTAGCTGGTTTAGTTTTTTCGGCGGCCATTACTTGGTCTCCTTCTTCTTACCAGCGATTGCAACACGTGGACCCTTACGAGTACGAGCGTTGGTGTGAGTACGTTGTCCGCGGACTGGCAATCCCTTGCGGTGACGTGATCCTTGATAACTTTGAATCTCAACTTTGCGACGGATATCGCCCGCAACTTCACGGCGAAGATCACCCTCGATTTTGTAATTTGCTTCAATGAATTCGCGAAGCTTTGCCAAATCTGGCTCTTGTAAATCTTTTACGCGGATATCTGGTGAAATACCGGTGGCAGCAAGTGTTGCCTGCGCACGGGTAAGACCCATTCCGAAAATATAGGTGAGTGCGATTTCAACCCGCTTTTCGCGAGGAAGATCGACACCAACAAGACGTGCCATATTACTTACCTGTTTCTTTTATCCGAAAGGTCCTTCGCAATGCCTCCAGGTACTTCTACCTGGCCTCAGCCTTTCGGACTGAGGGTCATAATTAAGTTTTACCTTAATTACGTTACATCACGCGTTTTTTTAATTAACCCTGACGTTGTTTATGACGTAGGTTTTCGCAGATCACCATTACGCGACCATTACGACGAATGACTTTGCACTTGTCGCAAATCTTTTTCACGCTAGGTTTGACCTTCACGATTACCTTT
>JBDLTD010000145.1:0-2551 GCA_039799185.1 Actinomycetota bacterium
CGATCTTGCCGGAGGTGTCGAAAACTTTGACCAACTCGGGATTCAAATAAATTTGGTACGACGGCGCCGCCACACTGCCACCTTCAGAACCATCGAGATTCTCAATCACTGCCACGAAATGTTTCCCAGCGACGGTTCACTGGCCGATGATTTTTTCCCGGCGGTCAGGAACATGGGGCTCATCAAAGAGCATGACGAGTGGTTCAAGCTGTCGTGGGACCGGATGTGCGCCGTGCTCGGCTGCAATATCATCGAGGATCGGAGCGATTGCGCGGCACGGTCCACACCATTCAGCCCAGAAATCAACTAAAACGGGGATGCTGCTCTTGAGGACGACCTGATCGAAATCAGCTGCTGTGACCTTAGTTGGTGCGCTCATCTTTACTCCTATTTATCTTTCGTTAATTAAGTCTATGGCTCAAAGGTTACTAGTGGGATAAGAATTTTTCAGCGTCTAGCGCCGCTTGGCAGCCAGAGCCTGCTGCAGTAATTGCTTGGCGGTAGGTGTAATCGACCAAGTCGCCACAAGCAAAGACTCCTGCAAGATTTGTTTTCGTTGAACGTCCCTCCACCTGTACATAACCCTCGCTATTGAGAGTTACAGAAGATGTAACAAGTTCAGAGCGCGGAATATGCCCGATTGCAACAAAGAGTCCTGTGAAATCACGCTTGGAGACTTCACCAGTCTTGAGATTGTGAAGCTGCAAAGCTTCTACCTTCTCAGCTCCTAAGACATCTGTGACTTCGGTATCCCACAACATTTCAATCTTTGGATTGGCAAAGGCGCGCTCTTGCATAATCTTTGAGGCGCGAAGTGAATCGCGGCGGTGGATAAGAACAACTTTGCTTGCAAACTTTGTCAAAAACGTTGCTTCCTCAACTGCAGAGTCTCCGCCACCAACAACTGCAATAGTTTGATCGCGGAAGAAGAAACCATCACATGTGGCACACCATGAAACACCTCGGCCAGATAGACGCTTCTCGTTATCTAAACCAATCTCGCGATAAGCAGAGCCCATTGCAAGGATGACAGCCTTGGCTTTCACGGTATTTCCTGAACCATCTTTAATGATTTTGATATCACCGGTCAGATCCATCTCAACAACGTCATCGGTAATAAGTTCTGTGCCAAAGCGCTTTGATTGCTTGCGCATGTTATCCATCAGATCTGGACCCATGATGCCATCGATAAATCCTGGGAAGTTTTCTACCTCAGTGGTGTTCATCAGTGCGCCACCTGCTGTAACAGAGCCTTCATACATAACAGGGTTTAACTGCGCACGCGCTGCATAAATTGCAGCGGTATATCCGGCAGGACCTGATCCAACAATGACGAGTTCGCGAACTTCAGTGCTCATGGCCGAAAGAATAGTGCCTGAAGGTGGACTACTTCTTACGACCTCGTTGCAGAACAGATGTGGCGAAGCCTCTAAGACCTGCGATTTCACTCACCTTTAAGAGCTTGGCGCAGAGTAAGTAACCCAGACCACTTCCCACCAGAACAAATAGCAGTCGAAGTGCGCGAATAGTCAGCGTTGTCTCTTCATATGCCCACCCGAAGTATTGGGTCAGTGCAAAGAAGGGAAGCATTCCTATGAGTGCTGCCACCAAGAGGCGGCCATGCTGGGAAGCAAATTCACTGATCTGCAACTTACCGAGATGCTTCTTCAGTAGTGAGATCGTAATAAAGAGACCGACGATATAGCTTGCAGAAAATGCAATACCTAAACCAACTGTTACCCAGTCACTATCTAGAGTTGCAAGGAATACATAGGACAGACCAACCGAGATCACATTGATAATGACGATAGATGTCACTTGAGTCTTCGTATCTTCAAAGGCATTAAATCCGCGGATGAGAATGAGGTTAATTGAGAATGCGACAAGGCCCAGGCTCAGGGCCGATAGAACAAAACCGATGTAGCGAGAATCTTCAAGGCTAATTCCCATATAGAGAACTTCTGTCATCAGTGGACCAAAGAGAAGTAGTGCAACGGCGCTGGGCACAGTGACAACACCGACCATACGGATAGCGCGAATAAGTTGTTTACGAACTTCTTCCACATTCTTAGCAATTGCAAGTTTAGAAAGATGTGGCAGCAGCGCTGTAACGATAGAGATGGTGACAATCGAATACGGCAATAACATGATGTAGTAGGCACTTGTATAGGGAGTAAAACCAACACCTGTTGTTATTCCAGCTTGAGCACTACGCACTGCAGCACTTGTTGCAACGTTGACCGTTACTAAGTAACCAAGCTGTGAGACTAGGACATAGACAAGAGTCCAACCAGCTAGTCCAAAGGACTTACCGAGGCCCTTCACACCCAACATCGGGCGCAGGTGAATACCAGATCGCTTCACAACAGGAATAAGAATGAGGGCTTGAATGACAACACCGAGGGTTGTTCCCCAACCCAGTAACTGCACTTGGTAGTCAGTAATGGTGTCGATGGTGATTGCGTTCTGCACAGCAAGAATTGCTGCAAAGACTGCGATAACAACGAGATTGTTCGCAATCGGTGCCCACATAAGAGGTGCAAATGAGCCA
>JBDLTD010000146.1:0-2920 GCA_039799185.1 Actinomycetota bacterium
ACCTTCAATACTGGTGTTGTTAGATCCTGCTAAATCCGAAGATCCACCCCAGAACTCAGGTAAATGCTTTGCAATTGCATTAATGACTTGTCCAGATGCTGCGCGAGTAGCCACATCTTTACCTGGAGCAAAGGTTGGAATATCTGAATCCCAGCCAGCAGGCAAGGCTTTAGTGCGCAGGCGTTCTAAAAGTTTTGCTTGTTCTGGATTACTTGATTGCCAATTCGCAAACTTTGTATTCCACTCCTTGCGCACTTTTGCTGCGCGATCCTTTACCAAACGAGCATGTGCCAATACATCTGCAGGCATTGCAAACTTCTCTTCTGAATTTAAACCCAAAGCCACCTTAGTTGCAGCAATTTCCTCATCGCCCAGTGCAGAACCATGAGAGCCTGCTGTGCCTTGCGCGTTAGGGGCTGGCCAAGCAATAACTGATCTGCTGTGCCTTGCGCGTTAGGGGCTGGCCAAGCAATAACTGATTTCATGCGAATAAGAGATGGCTTGGTTGTTTCTTTTTTGGCAGCAACCATTGCAACATCAAGGGCTGAGATATCTACACTTCCATTTGCAGCAGCTGCTACATCAATTACATGCCAGCCGTAAGCGCGATAGCGGGCAGATACATCTTCTGTGAATGCATTATGCGTATCGCCTTCAATCGAAATTCGATTGTCATCATAAATAACATTTAATGCGCCGAGCTCTTGCGTTCCAGCTAAAGAAGATGCTTCTGCGCTTACGCCCTCTTGTAAATCCCCATCAGAACAAATGACCCAGATGCTGTGATCAAATACGGAAGTTCCTACAGGTGCGCCAGGATCAAGTAATCCCCGCTCATAACGAGCAGCCATAGCCATACCAACTGCAGTAGCAACTCCTTGACCCAGAGGACCAGTTGTCATTTCTACGCCGGCAGTGTGACCAAATTCAGGGTGACCTGGAGTAAGCGAACCCCATGTGCGAAATTCTTGAAGATCTTTCAACTCAAGACCGTAACCACTTAGGAAAAGTTGAGTGTAGAGAGTCAGCGATGAGTGGCCACAAGAGAGAATGAAGCGATCTCGACCTACCCACTGTGGATCTGATGGGTCATGAACTAAGTGGCGTTGGAAGAGCGTGTAAGCAACTGGGGCCAGGGACATAGCAGTACCTGGATGACCGTTGCCAACTTTTTGGACCGCATCGGCGGCAAGAGCGCGTGAGTAGGCGACTACGCGCTCATCCATCTCAGACCAACCAGACATTGAACTCATAGCGCCATTTCCTTTGCCTTAAATTGAACTGATAGCCAGATTCTCCACGCGCCAATCCAAACTAAAGTTGTTCCCAGTATGTGCAGTCCTACCAATAGCTCGGGAACGCCGAGGAAATATTGAATATACCCCAGTGCTCCTTGAGCAAGTGAAATGATAAAGAAAATACCAAGGCGGTGTTTAGTCAACGCAGTTAATTCCCTCCTGCGATAGAAGGTAATTGTTAAGAGCATCAAGATAATTACTGAAATTGAGTGCACACGTGCAATAGCTTGCATTCCTAAATCAAGTCGCGGGACATCAGCATCTCCGGCATGGGGACCTGATGCGGTAACAATTGTTCCTAAGATGATTACTATGGCGGTCCACGTAACGTGAATTTTCGAATAGTTACTGATAACTCCATGCACTCCAGTTTTTACTGCAGGTGCTTTGCGTCGTGAGTTAAGAGAAGTTGCTGCAGCAATTAAAATTGTTGAAAGTAGAAAGTGGCTGGCGACCGAAAGGGGATTGAGATTTGTTAATACGGTAATTCCGCCGAGAACTCCTTGACCAAATATTCCTAGGAATTGTCCTGCGGCAAGCAGACGAAGATCTTTTCTTCCTGAACGCAGTACAGCGATCAAAGTTGCTATGGCAAAAATAACTAGAACAAAAGTAAGTAACCGGTTTCCAAATTCAATCCAAGAGTGAAACGTGCCTTCGACTTGGTTCTCAACTGGAAAATATGAACCTGGAGTGCATTCAGGCCAGGTTGGGCAGCCAAGGCCTGAGCCCGTTAATCGGACCGCGCCACCCGTTACAACGATCGCCGCCTGGGAGATAAGTAAGGCCAGAGTCAGCGGAGTTAGTGCCCGAGCTGCTCTTTGTGATGCCATGGCCCAACCCTATGGCCACTGAACGCTCAGGCGGGCCGAGTGGCCGAAGGTGTCGAATTACGACACAATAGTGTTGTGAAAATGAGTGGCCAAACAAGCCCAGTTCCTGGTGATGATCTTCGCACCCGGGACTTAGTGGCGCGTTCCATATTAGAAAATGGACCATCAACGGCTGCAGTTCTTGGACAGCGTTTAGGTCTGACTCCGGCTGGCATTCGTCGCCACCTCGATTTACTTGTTGCAGATGGCGTTCTCCAAGCACGTGAACCGCACTCTGCGATTAATCGTGGAAGAGGTCGGCCTTCAAAAGTATTTGTTATGAGCGATAAAGGCCGTGAACAATTTGAACATTCTTATGATGACTTAGCCGTAGCTGCATTGAAGTTTATGTCAGCGCAATCTGGCGAGCATTTAGTTTCAAACTTTGCCCAGTCTCGCGCCGATGACATTGAAAGAAAAGCAACGGTTGCGCTGGAGAAGAAAAGTAATAAGACCGAAGCTCTCGCACAGTTCCTGACTGAACAGGGCTATGCAGCGAGTGTGGAAAAAAAGCCAATGGGTGAAGAACTCTGTCAGCATCATTGCCCTATTGCCCACGTTGCATCTGAATTTCCCCAACTATGTGAAGCTGAAACTGAGGCGCTCTCGCGTCTTCTAGGGACTCACGTTCAAAGACTTGCAACAATTGCGCACGGTGATGGAGTGTGCACGACATTTATACCCACAACTAGAGCAACAACAAAGCGAAAGGTACGTGCATGACAATCGCACATCCAGAACTCGAAGGCA
>JBDLTD010000147.1:0-3859 GCA_039799185.1 Actinomycetota bacterium
TCGTAATTCTTCTAGAAATAACGCGGCGGCATCGGCAGGAGTTTTTTGATTAAGGGATTTAATTGTCAGAATAGAAAGCAATGTGTCATCACTTACACCACCAAATGGCCAACCTTCTTTGGATAACAAAACCTGTGGAATCTCTTTTGGGGTTTCATCGAGAAATTCGTAATACACGCCAAATGCATCACCGGCGGCATAAGCAAGCAGTGGTACCGCGGCTTTCGGGAGTGAATTCACTACAGCCTTCCAGCCTGGTGCACGCGCTTTAAGAACTCCTGAGTCTTTGGGTTCTTAGGAGCATGCAAAACATCTTCGGCAGAGCCTCTTTCTAGGATATTTCCATTCCAAGAAACAGACTTCATCAGCGACTTGGGTTGCAAAGCCCATTTCATGTGTTGCAAGCACCATTGTCATTCCATCAGACTTTAAATCACGGACAATGCTTAAAACTTCATTGACTAAGACTGGATCAAGTGCGGATGTAATTTCATCGAGCAATAGCAGACGTGGGTTAAGTGCAAGCGAGCGAATGATTGCAACTCGTTGCTGCTGGCCTCCACTCAGGCGATCTGGATATTGATCTGCTTTATCCGCTAAATCAAAGCGCTTAAGCAGAGCAAGAGTTGCCGTAATAGCCTCATCTTTATTTTTTCCTTGCACCTTTATCGGGGCAAGTGTGATGTTTTCAAGAACAGTTTTATGTGGAAAGAGATTAAAGGATTGGAAAACCATTCCTAGCTTGCGGCGAACCTCATCCACATTAATGAGTGGGTCTGAAATCTCTTCCCCATCTAGAAAAATCTGACCGTCATCAATTGATTCAAGCAAGTTGATACAACGCAGCAGCGTTGACTTACCTGAACCAGAAGCACCAATTAATACTGTGGCAGTGTGTTCAGGAACTGAGAGTGATAGATCATTTAATACAAGCTCAGTTCCAAAAGATTTACGGATTTTGCTCAGTTCTAGGACGTTGGCCATTAGATGGCACCTTCTGAGCTCTGCGCATTAGTGCGCTGCCTAATGGCGCGATCTGTGTAGCGGGTCATTGGAATTGTGATGAGCAGGAACAAAACTGCGGCAACGACATAAGGGGTGTAATTAAAGGTTCGAGAAGCATTGATCTGCGCGGCCCTGACCGCATCTGTCACACCCAGAATTGAAACTAAACCTGTGTCTTTAAGAAGTGAAACAAAATCATTAAGAAGTGGTGGAACAACGCGGCGAATCGCCTGTGGCAAAACCACATATCGCATGGTCTGTCCTGAAGTTAAACCTAATGAGCGTGCAGCTGCCCGCTGGCTAGGGTGAATTGAAAGAATCCCGCTTCGAATGACTTCGGCAACGTAGGCAGAATATGTAAGAACAACTGCAACTGTGCCCAGGAAAATAACATTGCTTGAAATTCCCTTGAGCCGTAGTGCTGGCACACCAAAACCCACCAGCAAGATAATCAAGATAAGCGGTGCCCCGCGGAAAATATCAACGTATGCCGTTGCTAGAAATCTAAAGGGAGTCAGTGCTGGAGATTTAGTAGTTCGCAGGAGTGCAAGTCCTAGCGCAATGATGCCAATTGCTGCTCCCCCGATGAAGGTGAGCTGTAAGTTGATCCACAATCCTGCAATTACTGTTGGGAAAACCTCGCGGCCATAATCAATATCAAAGAAGGTTTTTTTAACTATTTCCCAGCCTGGGGATGTAACAAGAATGATAAGTAATGTACCCAGAACTACTGTGGTTGAAACTGCGGCAATAATTCCTTGCCGTCTACTTATTCGCCTGCGTTCTCCACGTCTTTGAATCTCACGTGAGCTTGGCGACCAAGCAGAGTTAACTCGCTCTGACATGGTCGCCAAACTACCGTGTTTACTTCTTTTTTACGCTTATGGCTTCAAAGCTGGCGCGCCAGCCTCTACTGCAAGCCACTTATCTGTAATTGCTGCCAATGTGCCATCAGCAGTGATTGCATCAACTGCGCCTGAGACGCAAGAAGTTAATGCACTGCCCTTAGTTAGCAAGAGACCAAACTGATCACCTGAACCAGTTGAAGGCAACTGACCAACGATGATTCCGTTTGGAACTTCAACACCTGATAGATAGAAAGCTGTTGGTAGATCTACTACTAAGCCATCAATCTGCTTGTTCTTAAGTGCTGAAACACCTGCAGCGTTATCGTTAAATACCTGTGGCTTTGAACCAATCTGGCTTTCGATTGCATCAAGTGATGTTGTGCCAACTGCTGCACCTAGCTTTGTATCCTTAAGTTCTGCAAGAGTGGTCTTTCCATCGATCTTGCTGCCCTTGAAAGAGACAATTGCTTGTGGGGCTGTGTAGTAAGGAGATGAGAAATCAACTGCAGTCTTGCGCTCTTCTGTAATTGAGAATTGCTGCAAGTTAAAGTCAAAGTTCTTTTCACCTGGTGTTACAGCTGAATCAAATGTTGTACGAACCCATACAACCTCATCATTTGTGAATCCGAGTTGCTTAGCAACTGCGTATGCGACTGCGCCTTCGAAACCATTTCCAGTCTCTGGCTTGTCATCAATAATCCATGGGTAGTAAGCAGGCTCACCAGTTGCAATTGTTAGCTTGCCTGACGCAACTGTTGTTAGATCTGCCTTTGCACATGATGCTGCTGAATCAGTCGTAGCTGAATCGCTTTTTGCGCAGCCAGTTAATGTAAGTGCAGCTGCAATTACTACAGCTGCGCTGAGTGGATGGATACAAGAGAAGGCTAATAAGGCAGTTCGGCGTTGTCTACACGCAAGTTATATGCAATAAGCCCTGCTTACAGCCACTAGAGGTATCAGGCCAAGCCTGGGGATGCACTTAGGTCCATTGAGCTCTAAATATTGCAGGATTTCTAGGCTGGATTTACCCTTAGCTATTCCACTGAAGGGCGGAGATGATGAAGTACAAGTCAGTAAAGGGTTTACTCAAAAGTGATGAGTCACTTATCCCTGTAACTTTTATCGATAAACTTGAAGATCTCTTGCACGGCTTTCTTGGAATCGTACTTTTCGTTATTTCCGTATTGGCCGCCGGTTACACCCTGCAGCGCCTTATTGAAACCCGTCCCTTTTTCCCATTAGGAATGATTCAAGGAATTAATGACATCTTATTTGTTGTAATCATTCTTGAAATCATGCGCACTGTGATTGTGCGTTTTACTGATGGAGTTTTTCAATTAGATAACTTCTTGATCATCGGTGTAATTGCAGCTGTCCGACATATCCTCACAGTCGGGGCATCACTTACTATGGAGAAAGAGAAGACAACCGAATATTTCAACCGCGCTCTGATGGAAATGGGCGTTAACACAGGAATAGTTTTGGCACTTGTCTTTGCATTATTTTTAGCACGAGCTGCACGCGCAAGATCTGCTACGAAGTAGGACTAAATTACTGCGCTCATTTTCATGAGCTCTTACTGGTGGCGGGTGAAGGATTTGAACCTTCGAAGGCAGAGCCGGGGGATTTACAGTCCCCTCCCATTGGCCGCTCGGGCAACCCGCCACTATTAACCAGGCTATTCGCGAGATTGATACTCGCTTTGATTTCAAAAACACTGGTTCAAAAATTGAACTTGAAGGCGAAAAGGTTTTGATTGAAGCCGATACAGAAGAGCGCGCTAAAGCAGCACTGGATGTAGTTAAAGACAAAATGATTAAGCGCGGAGTTTCACTCAAGCACCTAGATGCAGGAGCCCCGCAGCTCAGTGGCAAAATCTACAAAATCGCAGCGCCTCTAAAAGAAGGCATCTCAACAGAGAATGCAAAGAAGATTGCAAAGCTTGTTCGTGATGAAGGTCCAAAGTCAGTTAAAACTCAGATTCAAGGTGATGAACTGCGTGTGAC
>JBDLTD010000148.1:0-3048 GCA_039799185.1 Actinomycetota bacterium
CAGCAGACTCCAAAGCCTTAAGACCGACTTTGCTCATGGAATAAACAGCCCAGCGAAATACTGTTTGACCTTGCTGGGAAATATTCGGCCACCCTAATTGGGCAACACCTTTATCAGGGGCATTTCTAAACTCTGTGTATGCAGGATTTAATAAGATCGCATCGCGTGAATCAGCATCTGATCCCCAAATAGTTGGACCAATCTTTGCCTCTGTGCTTTGTCCGACAACTACTGCGCCGGCGCCATCGGCAAATATAAAAGCAGTTGCGCGATCATCTGGGTCAGTAAAGTCAGAGAGCTTTTCAACCCCCACCACTAATACATTCTTAGATGTTCCGCCACGCACTAAATCACTTGCCATGCCAACGCCATAGCAAAAACCAGCACAAGCTGCACTGATATCAAAAGCTGCCGCTTTGGGATTGCCAAGTTCATTAATGAGTTCAGTTGCAGCACTTGGGGCTTGGTAGGGATAAGAAATAGTAGAGAGGATCAAAGTATCGATATCTGCCATTGTTAACTTTGCTCGCTTAAGTGCACTCTCACATGCAGCTTTTGCCATAGTTATGACGGTTTCATCAGGACCTGCAAAGCGACGAGATTCGATACCTGTGCGCTGTTGAATCCATTCATCACTTGATTCAATTCGATCAACAATTTCAGAGTTAGGCACTAAGCGCTTAGGACGATAAGAACCAACAGAGAGGATCTGACTATTAGTCGTCGGTGATGATTTGATAATCATGCGTGCCTTCCTGCAAATTCCTTAGCGGCAGACACATCATCTGCACTCTTGAGAGCGAAAGTTTCGATCTCTGGAGCACCGCGCTTGAGTAAGCCAACCAGAGTTCCAGCCGGTGGTAATTCAATGACACCCGTTATGCCGAGTTTTTTCATCGTCTCCATGCACAGATCCCAGCGCACTGGATTAGCTATCTGGTTAACGATGCGAGTGAGCACCTGCGCTCCATCTGTGACTACTTCACCATCTTTATTAGAAATTACTGAAATTGTTGTTGGGGCAGTTGAGATTGTTGCAGCAAGTGTGCGCAGTGGTTCAACGGCAGGTGCCATAAAAGGAGTGTGAAAAGCACCGGCAACAGCTAGTGCTCGAACTCTGAAAGTACGGCAAGAGCTGCTAAATCTCCAGCGGCAACAATTTGTCCACCACCGTTATCGTTGGCAGCTACTAATTCAAGTTCTTTAAGTTTTTTCAAAACGATTTCGCGATCTCCACCCAATACTGCTGACATTCCAGCAGGGGAGAGCGCTGCAGCTTTAGCCATTTCTAACCCACGAGCTCGAACTAAACGCAGAGCATCTTCATCTGAAATTGCGCCGCTGATTGCCGCTGCTGCTAGTTCGCCAACTGAGTGACCTGAAGTGAATGAAAAATTCTTGATGCCAAGTGCATGTGCACCTAATAGAGATGCAGCAACAATAAGTGGTTGGGCATTGGCGGTGTCTTTGATTTCATCGGCATCGGCAGTTGTGCCAAGTCTTATTAAATCCACATCAATGCGCATCGACCATTTGGATAGAAGCTCATGAAAAACGGGATTGGTTACCCAAGAATTAAACATCCCCGGAGTTTGGGAACCCTGTCCCGGGGCAATAATTGCTAACACGTTTATTACTTTACTCGAATGGGACGATTACTACCTAGTACGGGTAACTGACCAGACTTGCGCATTGTGGGCATGCATAATGATGGCTGTGATTTACCGGGCTTTGGATTACGAGACCCGTTCTTCAAAAACTTCCAGCAAACCAGCTTCTCGATGATTTACAAATTCTGGGAAATAAATCACAGCATTTGCATGTGCATTTGGACGAAATAGGTTTCGGATATGCTCACAAGCAATCAAATAGAGAGCTGCCGGAAGTAGGTCAACGGAACGCTTAAGGAACCAAGGGGTTCCATTTCTTAGCATCCACTTAATGGATTCAGCTTTTGGTTTCTTGACTACAGGTTCAAGATCAATAGGAGATATTTCCCAGCGCTTACTAAGGATTTCACGAAAGTGATGTGCCAGTAACTGGTGCCCAAACTTAGATGGGTGCATCCGATCTATGTGCCAAACTTTTCTCTCATAAATACCTTCAAGCTCGCGGGTTCTTAGGATCTCTGTCCCAAACTCTGCAGCAATTGCTTGAGTAACTTGGTTAACTGCATTAATGCGGCGGCGTAATACAGTGCCTAGAGTCTTTGGCATAGGAACAATTAAGGTGGGGTCATGTAATTGCAGGAGTAGAACCTCAGAGCCAATAGCCTTGAGTTGTTTAATGGTGCTGCGAAGATTTTGATGCAGATGCTCTGGAGAAAAACCATTTCGAAGAGCATCGTTTCCGCCCACGATTACCGCGGTAATTGACGGGAAATGCAAAATTGCTTTTGGAAGTTGATCATGAAGAATCTCATCTGACTTTGCACCGGCACGAGAAAAATTTACATACACCAGAGGATCTTTGAAATTCTTAGCTAAGTAGTAACTCCAACCGCGAGAGATTCCATTGCGATCGGTGTCGCCGACGCCAGATGCGGCGCTATCTCCCAAGACTGCGAAGGTTGCGACGCGCTCCACTTATGCCGCCCGTAGTCTTCTTTTAACTTCTTGACTATCGCCATGAAGCTTGAGCATCAAAGATAATGTTGCACTCCATGGAAAATTCTCTGCTTGGTGGAAACAGCGCTGAGGTAGATTGGGATCCTTGCGCATTTCAAGAACTCGCTCAATTGCATTAGCAAACTCATGTCCAGAGTTTCCTGCGATTGCTCCAACTGGCTCTGATGTATTAATGAGAAGGAATTCACCGACTGCACTTGTATTAGATGCAACTACGGGAGTGCCAGCTGCTAGAGATTCAAGGGCAGCTAGACAGAAAGTTTCAATAGGCCCGGGGGCAAGTGAAACATCTGCAGTAGCCAAGATTTCAGCTAGGCGTTCGCGATCTGCAATATAGCCAAGGAAAGTAACAGGTAGGCCCTTACTTTTTTCACGCAAGTCCACATACATAGGACCGATACCAACATAAATCAATCGAGCA
>JBDLTD010000149.1:0-2814 GCA_039799185.1 Actinomycetota bacterium
GTTCTTTGTTACAGAAACGATTCGACTTCCAACTGGCTTAGAAGAATCAAATGAGAACTTCAATCCAGATACTTGAGGGAAACGTCCATCTGCTGGGTAGTTTCCACCCACACCGTTTTCAAGTGCTTTCCAAAGGTTTGCACCTGTAACAACAGTTGTCGCTACTTGGTTACCGAATGGATAAACAGTGAGTGCATCACCCAGAGTGACATCTAGTGCACCTGTACCTGTGCGAACAAGTGCGGTGTTAGCTGGGATGTATGTCTTTGCAGGGAATGTGTCGCGGATACCGCCACCATTCGAAATTGCAAAGTCAGTCTTGTATTTAGCACGTAGAAGATCTGCGATGTAAATACCCATTGGGTTTTCACCTGAACGCTCAACTGCTGGTGTACCGCCACGTGGGAATACGCCAGATACTGAACCGATTTTCACATCAAGCTTGCCTGTTAATTGATCCTTGTACTTCTTAACAAGTGCTGCACCTGCTGCATCAGCAGTAGTGACAGTACTAACAACACCTGTGTTAATTGTTGGCGCTGCAGCCTTTAGAACGTGTTGCAGTGAAGTTCCAACAACCTTTCCGTAACGAAGACATACTTGTGAACGTGTGTACTCAACACCTGCGTTACGAACTTCACCAAGAAGTACTGGGGCAGATGTGCGCTTTGATCCCTTGATTAAGGTTGAGAATGTCTGGTGGCTGTGGCCGCCGTAGACAACATCTGCGCCTTTAATGCTTGCAGCCAGGCTGTTATATAGACCCTTTGCTACGCCATCTGAGTTTTCGGTCCACCCTTGGTGAATTAGAACAACAACAACTTCGGCACCTGCTGCGCGAGCATCAGCTACCGCATGATTGATTCCATCTACACCTGGCTGAATCTGAATAGTCTTCTTTGCCCCTGATGCATCCTTGTAGTCAAGGTTTCCTGGGAATACTTGTTCAATTGTCTCTGGTGTGTTTGCACCGACAATCGCAACCTTTACACCACCACGATCGATGATTGTGTAAGCCTTTGCAGCCTTATCGCCTGATTTTAGAACAGCCAATGACTCGGCACCATAGTTTGCAGTTACCCACTGGAAATCTGAAGCACCGATAACTTTTTGAACGTGAGTCAAGTTGCGGTCATGCTCGTGGTTACCAAATGCAGAAGCATCGAGCTTGATTAAGTTAAGAGATTCAATTGTTGGAAGCTCTTCAAACTCTGTAGATATTGGAGGGGCAGCGCCTATGTTGTCACCTGATGACAATGCAAATGTTGCAGCGGATGCTGTTCGGTCGGCGGCCCAGTTACTTGCCAATAGAGCTGTACCAAATGATGAACCGGTTTCGATTGCACCGTGTAAGTCACTGAGCTGCAATAGCTGAACGTTCTTGTTTGCCGATTGCGCAACGGTTGCTAGTTGATCTTTTGTATAGCTCTTATTAGAAGCAGTTGGCTTTGAGAAACCATAGGCATTAACAGCTTGTACAACAGGTGTACCTGCCGGTTGTCCAATAACAACTGGCATTGTTACAACAGTGTGGTTTGCTACCGGCACAAAGATTGGGCATGAACCGGCGCCAGCTGAAACAACATAACCGGTGATTCCTGGGTCTACGTCTGCGCCAGGAGTCCAGCGAACAACCACCCCTCTAGCGCCAAGAGTATGTAGCTGCCTGCGCTGTTGGGACTAGTAATGAAACTAGTAGCGATGTAGCAAGGGCTAATGAGCCCAGGCCGAGGGTTCTACGTTTTGTATTTTTCATGACCTAATCTAAGTATGAGCACGTCTCAGGGGCTCGTTGAAAAGGTTACGGATTGGTGACTAACAGGTTAATTAATTGAACGTCCGGCCAATTTCAGTAGTTCTTGCCGGACCAGTGACTTCTTTCGTGGTTTGCCTAATGGCTCACCAGCAGCGACCTCGGCTTCATTGATTTTCTGCCACGCGCTTTGATCAACAACTACTTGGTGGGTGAGTAGATCTGAAATATCTCCAGCGTTCTTTGGGGATTTCATATCAGCAATCATTAACTCAACAACTGCTGCTGCATCAGATTTATTAGTACCAATGACTCCTGATGGGCCGCGCTTAGCCCAACCAACTACATACAAATTCTCGCTCACGCGACCGTCGGAATTAACTACTTTCCCATTCTCATATGGCACACCATCGATACCAGCTGCTTGATAGCCAATAGCGGTAATAACTAAGCCGCATTTAACAGTGACATCAGCGTTAGGGGTTGAATACAGCACGCCTTCAACGCGATCTGTGCCAAGAATCTGCTTAGGTGTGTGTTGGAAAAGGAAGCGCATGGTGCGCTCGTGTTCACTCTTTTGTGACTGGGCAATCAAAAGCATTGCATCCAGGTTACTTTTCACATCTTTTTCAGGCTCTGCTCCTGCGCGAACAATCGCAGCGTCAATATCTTCTTTGTTAATGACAACATTGGTGTGTTCAAGCTTTGGTAGTTCTCGAAGCTCTGGGGAAGTAAAAGCTGCATGCTCTGGACCACGGCGAGCGCTGATATAAACATCGCGCACAGCACTAGCTTTAAAGGCATCAATTGCATGATCTGCTGTATCTGTTGGATCTAGCTCACTCGGTTCCAACGCCAACATACGTGCAACATCCATTGCAACATTGCCTGCGCCAATAACTACTGCAGTATCGCAATCCATTGGAACCTTCACATCTACATAATCTGGATGCGCGTTATACCAAGGCACAAAGTCTGCGGCCGATAAAGAGCCAGGCAGGTTCTCCCCTGGGATTCCAAGAGTTTTTCCTAGGTGGGAGCCCGTTGCAATTACTACAGCG